>NZ_RZTB01000013.1:51817-90832 GCF_003997735.1 Mesorhizobium sp. M7A.F.Ca.MR.148.00.0.0
TGACCGCTGCCATTGACGATGAATTTGACCAGGATGCGCGCGATGCGGTCTATCGCGCCATGTTCACGCGGCGCGACGTGCGCAGCCATTTCCTGCCCACCGCGATCGATGACGACGTGCTGGCGCGGCTGCTGCTTGCTGCCCATCACGCGCCATCGGTCGGCTTCATGCAGCCATGGAATTTCATTGTCATTCGTGACATCGAGCGACGGGCGGAGGTGCGCGACCTGTTCCTGGCCGCGCGCGAACAAGAACTGCCGGCGATCGAGGCGGAAAAACAGGCGCTGTACCGCAAGCTCAAGCTGGAAGGCATCTGCGAAAGCGCGCTCAACATCTGCATCACCTGCGACCGGCAGCGCTCGAAGGGTTCGCCGCTGGGACGCTGGCACAATCCGGAGATGGATCTCTACAGCACCGTCTGCGCGGTGCAGAATTTCTGGCTGGCCGCGCGTGCCGAGGGCGTTGGCGTCGGCTGGGTGAGCATCATCGAGGCTGAGGCGCTGAAGCGGCTGTTGGCCATTCCGGACCACGTAACGCCGATCGCCTATCTCTGCGTGGGCCGTGTTTCCGAGTTCGCTCCCAAACCGGACCTTGAAACGCATGGCTGGGGACGGCGGCTGCCGCTGCCGGAGCTGATCATGAGCGAGACCTTTTCCGGGCAAGGCGAGACACAGCTCAAATCCACCGTGGCGCGCCTCAACACCGTTTCTGCCTCACCAGACATCACCCGCCCGGCCGATCAGGGTGTGGCGCCGGCCGTAGCCCAGCGCGAACCGCCGAAGGAGGCGAGCGCCTTGTCCTTGAGCTCCCTGAACTTCGACGACGCCTCGGCCAGCCGGGCGTCCCAGGCCGGATCCGGCACCTGGCCCGCGATGGTCTTGAAATAGACCTGCATCAGGCAGGCGATGGCGAAGGGTTCAATGAACGCCGCCTTGAATGCCCAGGCGAAGACGATGGCGAGCACAAAAGCCCAGCCGGCGAGCTGGCCAGGCATCAGGAACAGAATCGCGCCGGCAGGCGCCAGCATCATCAGAAAGATGATGAACGACACGCCCCACATGATGACCGCCAGCCAGACGGCGTTCTTGACCATGACCTTACCGTTCTGGGCATAGAGCACGACGCCCTGGCGCGCCGTCTCGAAGGGCGAGGCTGAATTGATGCGGATGTTGTAGCCGAGGATGATCTCGTCGACATAGGTCAGCGACAGGCGGACACCGTGTTGATGAAGGAGACCAGGCCGCTCAGGCCCGGTATCGGCAGGAAGGCGGCGATGCCGCCGAGGAGGCCGGTGATGGCGCGGATGGCGCCCTTGACGAGTTGGTCGACGACGAAAAGGATGTGGGCCTCGGCGAAACGCTGGGTCACGATATCCCTGGCATAGGCGATCTGGTCCTGACCGCCGGGAATGTCGCGGCCGTCGATCAGATGAACCATGACGGCGATGTGGCCGGCCTTGACGACATAGAGGATGTATTCGCGGATCCAATACACAGCGATCGAGACGAGGCCAAACCCGACCACGCCGCCCCACAGGGCAAAGGACATGGGCCCGTCGGGATCAGTGGAGATATGGCCAACGCCATAGCCGACCGAGGCGCCGGTGCCCGTCGCCATAATGTAGGCCAGCGTGATGCCGAAATAGACGATCATGCGAAAGACGATGAACGGCCAGGTCCGCATCATGATGGACACCGACCGGCCGATCTCAAAATCCCACATGTGCCCCGAATCTCCGCCTCAGAGATGGTGGAAGAGGATGGACTCAACCCGGCGATTGTCAATTGCCGGCCCTGACGCCAAAGGGCAACGAATTCGGGCTAACGGGTTTTCTTCGGAGCCTTCGCCGGCGCGTAGGCTGACGGAGCATCAAACGAAAAACCCGCCTGTGCGGCGGGTCACTGGCGCAAATCAGCACCATAAACGTATATGTACCTTAGCTGAGGGCACGGTGTCAAGAAAAAATTCCTATCGTGAACAGCTGCCGGCACGAAAGCTCCGGTGAGAACTTCAATTCGACTGCGGATCCGGCTTCTTGAGCAGGCCTTCGAGCAGTTGCTTGAACGCCGTCACCACCTTCTTCGACGTCGCTTCGGGGTCGCTCGAATTGGCGATCCGTTGCGCTGCCTGGCTGCTCGCTCCGTTGATCAGTCGCGAGGCCGTCTCGGGGTCGAGGCTGGAGACAACGACCCCCTCCTCCTGCAGCGCGGTCAGATGGTCGGTCATTGAAGCGATGCACGCACTGCAATTCGGCCATTGCGCTGGATCCCCCAGCACGGCCGGGCCATCCCGGAACATGATGCGCTGGATTTCCGGCTCCAGCGCCATCTCGATATAGGTCGAGCACTCGTCGACGAAATGTTGCCAACGGGTCGGCGCTCTCGACGCGACCTCATTGATGCGCGCCGCCATCTCGCCGTCAATCTGGGCTATGACCGCCTGCAGCAGCCCCTTTTTGTCGCCGAAATGATGATAGAGCGCGCCGCGCGTCAGCCCGGCCGAAGCGGTGAAATCATCCATCGAGGCTTCCGCATAGCCTGTTGTGCCGAAGGCATGACGGGCCGCCGCGATCAGCTTGGCGCGCGTCTCGGCGATCATCTCCTTGCGGGGTCTGTGCATGGCTTCTGGCCCTATTCACATACGCAACGTATGCCAATTGACATACGCGACGTATGGTCTATTTAATGATCATACGCTCCGTATGTAATTGTCCAATCGTCCTTTGTCGAGGAACCAACCGATGCAAAATCCCTACGCGGAAATCTTTCGTGCCCCCGGAGCCAAGGGCTTTGCGGCCGCCGGCTTCATGGCGCGCCTGCCGATCGCCATGGCGCCCATCGGCATCGTGGCGATGCTGTCGCAGACGCGTGGCGAATACTGGCTGGCCGGAGCCGTCTCGGCGACATACGCGCTGGCCAACGCCTTCGTCGCGCCGCAGATATCGAGACTGGTGGACCGCCTGGGCCAGACACGAATCGTGGTGCCCACCACCATCATCGCGGTGCTGGCTTTCGCAGTCCTGATAGCGGCGGCCAACCAGGACTGGCCGGTTTGGACGCTGTTCGTATCGTCACTGCTGGCTGCCGCCATGCCAAGCATACCTGCGATGGTGCGCGCGCGCTGGACGGAGATTTTCCGGGGGCGGCCGCAGATGAACACCGCATTCGCCTTCGAGTCCGTGGCCGATGAACTGGTCTATATCGCCGGGGCATCGCTATCGGTCGGCCTGAGTGCCGCCCTATTCCCGGAAGCCGGCGTTCTGGTGAGCACATTATTTCTCGCATTCGGATCAGCGGCCTTCATCCTGCAACGCTCGACCGAGCCCCGGGTGCGGCCGGTCGACCATAACTCAAGCGGCTCGGCGATCCGCCTGCGGCCGGTTCAGATCATCACCCTCGCCCTGATCTTCATCGGTGCAACCTTCGCGACGACGGAAGTCACCACCGTGGCGATCACCAAGGAGCTTGGCCAGCCCGGCGCCGCCAGCCTTGTCATCGGCGTTTATGCGCTGGGATCGTTCGTGCTCGGCATCGTCGTCGGCGCGCTCAGCCTGAGGGCGCCGCTGCAACGCCAGCTGGCCATCGCAGTCGCCCTCGTCGCGCTCGGCACGCTGTTGCCGCTCACCGCCGACACCGTGCCACTGCTGGCGCTGACCGTGTTCATCAGCGGTGTGGCGATCTCGCCGACCTTCATCACCGCGTTCGGCCTGATCGAGCGGCATGTGCCGGAAGCGATGCTGACCGAAGGCATCACCTGGGTCATGACCGGCATCGGCATCGGCATGGCGCTGGGCTCGTTCGCGGCCGGCGCGATGGTGGATGCGTTCGGCGCCCAGAGCGGGTTCTGGGTGTCGGTGGCTTCAGGCACGATCGCACTGGCCACGGTGCTGCTTGGCCAACGCAGCCTTGCCACGACTGAGTGCGAGATGGACGGATGCGAAGCAGCCGCGATTGCCGCGGAATAGTTCCGGCGCGTCCGGCCTTAGGACCGGGCGCCGCTTTAGGCGGCCGGGCCTGAAATATTGGCTTTTCCTGGGTGCGCCAATGCCAAAAGTATCGTTGGCGCCCCGCGCAGCATCACCTCTTTTTCGAAGGCGAAGCCACATTTCTCCAGCACCCGTCGCGAGGCCGGATTGGCGGGGCGGACGAGGCCGACAACCCGATCGGCACGCAAGGGGCCGAACGCGGTGCGCAGTGCTTCCATCACCAATTCCGTGGCATAGCCATGTCCCCAGGCCGCCGGATGAAGATGATAGGACAGGTTCAGACCGTCGAAATCCGCCGATACCGTGACGCCGCCGAAGCCGATCAACTTTCCATCCGCCTCGACTGCCCAGCGGCCAAAGCCGTGCTTGTCCCAATGACCGATGTCGCGCGTCAGCCGCGCGGCGCTCTGCTGGGCTGTATCCGGAACAGGGTCGGGTCGATGCGCAACAAGCTCCCCGCGCGAAAAGAGATCGGCTAGGAAATCCAGATCAGCCTCTGCCGGGCGGCGCAGCAAAAGCCGCTCGCTGCGCTGGCTGGAAGGCAGGGGCGCATTCATCCGTCTTCTCCGGCAACCGGATCGGCGGGAGGCTCAGAGGATCTCGGTCTTGGCGATGTGGATGCCAAAACCTTCGAGGCCGACATAGTGGCGTTCGCGCGAGGCGATCAGGTTGATCGAGGAGATGCCGAGATCCTTGAGGATCTGCGCGCCGAGCCCGATCTCGCGCCACTCGTTTTCGCGGCGGCGAGCCTCTTCGTGATCCTCGTGGTCGCCGCTTGCCGGTCGTTTGCGCTCCTGATGCGCAACGCCGACGGAACCTTCTCTGAGATAGACGATGACGCCGCGCCTGCGCTCGCCCATTGCCTTCATAATGGTGTCGAGCCGGTGACTGGTGCCGAACACATCGGTCACCACATCCTCGGAATGCAGACGCACCGGGACCTCCTCGCCGTCACGAATGTCACCGAAGACGATCGCGACGTGGTGCATGGAGTCCCACGGCAGCGTGTAGGTGAAGACCTGTGCCTTGCCGCCGAGCGTGTCGATTTCCGAGCAAGCGACGCGTTCGACCAGAGTTTCCTTACGTTGCCGGTAGGCGATGAGGTCGGCAACCGAAACCTGCTTCAGCCCATGCTCCTCGGCGAAAGCCTGCACCTGCGGGCCGCGCTTGACGGTGCCGTCATCATTGACCAGCTCGGAAATGACGCCGACCGGCGGCAGGCCGGCGAGCTTGCACAGATCGACCGCTGCTTCGGTATGGCCGGAGCGCATCAGCACGCCGCCTTCGCGCGCGATCAGCGGGAAGATGTGGCCGGGGCGGACGAAATCCGAGCCGCCGACATTGCCGTTGGCAAGATTTCGAACGGTCAAAGTGCGATCTTCGGCCGAGATGCCCGTCGTGGTGCCATGCTTGAAATCGACGCTGACGGTGAAAGCGGTGGTATGGGCGGAATCGTTGTCGGCGACCATCGGCGCAAGGTTCAGCCGCTTGGCTTCTTCGCGCGGCATCGGCGTGCAGACTATGCCGGAGGTGTGGCGCACGATGAACGCCATCTTTTCGGGCGTGCAGTGGACGGCGGCAACGATCAGGTCGCCTTCGTTCTCGCGCCCGTCATCATCCATGACGACGACGATCTCGCCGCGTTCGAAAGCACGCAGGGCTTCGACGATCTTCTTCTGGTCGTAAGGCATAAGTGCTCGCTTTGCTCGCAGGGAATAAGGGAGTAGGGCAGTACGGGAGTAGGGAAAAGCAAAAAGATTTGGCCGGCCGCGCTAAGAGCGCAACATATTCCCTTATTCCCCTATTCCCCTATTCCCTTCCCGTCTGTCCCCGATGCCGCAGATAGTGGTCGGCGATCGCACAGGCAACCATTGCTTCGCCGATCGGCACGGCGCGGATGCCGACGCATGGGTCGTGGCGACCCTTGGTCATGATCTCGACGTCCCTGCCGTCCTTGTCGATCGACTTTCGCGGCGTCAGGATCGAGGAGGTCGGCTTGACGGCGAAACGAGCGACGATCGCCTGGCCGGTCGAGATGCCACCGAGGATGCCGCCCGCATTGTTGGACAGGAACACCGGCTTGCCGTCATTGCCGATGCGCATCTCGTCGGCATTCTGCTCGCCGGTGATACGGGCGGCCTCGAAGCCGTTGCCGATCTCGACGCCCTTGACCGCGTTGATCGACATCAGGCCGGAGGCGATGTCCTGATCGAGCTTGGCATAGATCGGCGCGCCGAGGCCTGGCGGAACGCCGTCGGCGACGATTTCGATCACCGCACCGACCGAGGAGCCCGCCTTGCGGATGCCGTCGAGATACTGGGTGAAGACGGGTACGGAGGCCGGATCGGGGGTGAAGAACGGATTTTCGGCATCGCCGATGAAATTCCAGTTCCAGTTGGCGCGGTCTATGGATTTTTCGCCCATCGACACCAGCGCGCCGCGCACCACAACGCCCGGAACCACCTTGCGCGCCAAGGCACCGGCCGCCACCCTGGCTGCCGTCTCGCGGGCCGAGGAGCGGCCGCCGCCGCGATAATCGCGCACGCCGTATTTGACCTCATAGGTGTAGTCGGCATGGCCCGGCCGGTATTGGCGGGCGATCTCGCCATAATCCTTTGAACGCTGGTCGACATTCTCGATCAGCATCGACACCGGCGTGCCGGTGGTGATCATCGTCTCGCCGTCCTCGTCGAAGATGAAGCCGGACAGCACCTTCACTTCATCCGGTTCGCGACGCTGCGTGACGAAACGTGATTGCCCCGGCCGGCGCTTGTCGAGTTCGGCCTGGATGTCGGCTCGAGTGAAGCGGATGCCGGGCGGGCAGCCGTCGACCACGCAGCCGAGCGACGGGCCATGGCTTTCGCCCCAGGTGGTGACGCGGAAAAGGTGCCCGAACGTGTTGTGAGACATGAAATGACCCTGCCCGGCAGCGGAGCCGGCTTGGCGCATGACCCCGAAAATCGGAGCGATTTTCGGAAAGGATCATGCGCAAAATCAACAATGCTACAGCGTCCTTTGCGCGTCCAAGAGGACGCGCGGCGCTGTAGGTTGCCTTCTATTGGCGTTTTTCACAGGGGTCAAACTGTGATCTGGCGGATTTAGTTTTGACACATTCGGTTGGTTTCTGCTCTGCTCCATCCGCCGTTGAACGCCCGCCGCCATGCCGGCGCAATGATAAAGAGGAACGATCATGCGTACCCTGATTGGCGCCATTGCCGCCACGCTGCTGCTTTCCACCGCCGCTTTCGCCGGCCAGACCGAAGGCCTGATCAAGAAGATCGACAAGGATACGGCGACGCTGACGCTGGATGACGGCAAGTCCTACAAGCTGAACGCCGAGACCGATCTCGACGCGCTGAAGCCGGGCATGGACATCGTCATCGCCTACGATGTGACCAATGGCGAAAACATCGTCACCGACATGGAACTGCCGGACAGCTCTGCCAACTAGAGCTTCCAACCTCAATTGAATGCTGTGTTTGCGGTTCAGCTTTCGCCGAGCCGCCTGCCAATGGCCTAAAGCGTGTCGCGTCTGAACGGATTCAGGCGACCCGCTTTAGGTCTTTGTTTTATGCATGTCGTTCTCCCAAAACCGGGGCCACTTTTGGGCGACATGCATTAAAGCCACTCCAGACTCTTGCCTTCGAGCTTGAGCAGGCGATCCTGCGGTATTTCCAGGTTCGCGGCCTCGTCCTCGGCCAGCCCCAGAACGAAGCGAAACAAGGTGCGCATGACGCCGCCATGGGTCACGCATATCGTCTGGCGTTCGATCGCGTCGAAGCATGGCCTCACCCGTTCGAGCAGCATCTGATAGCTCTCCGCACCTTCGCCGGGCGGCTGAAAGTTCCATTTGTCCAGAGCGCGCGTCCTGCTTGCTCCGGGATATCCTGTCTCGAGCTCGGGAAAGGTAAATCCCTGCCAATCGCCGAAATTGACTTCGACGAGGCGCGGATCGGTTCGATAGGCATCCGGATCGAGCTTCATCGCGGCGCGAATACGCTGCATCGTTTCGCGCGTCCGTTTCATCGGACTGGCGAGGAAATCGAATTCCCAGGGATTTGGGACCAACGCGGCTAGCCGAAGCCCGTTGCCGGTCGCCTGTTCGCGGCCAAGAGCGTTGAGATCGGTATCGGCCTGCCCCTGAAGTCGCATTTCGGCGTTCCACGCGGTCTGGCCGTGGCGCGCGATATAAACCAGCGGGTACATCAGGTCTTCCGGTGCGGGATCGGGACGGACGACGGTTGGCCGGGCGTTAGTCCTTGACCGTCGAAATATCAGGCGCGTCGACCGCCTTCATGCCGACGACGTGGTATCCCGAATCGACGTGGTGCACTTCACCGGTGACGCCGCGCGACAGGTCGGACAGGAAATAGACGCCGGAATCGCCGACTTCCTCCTGCGTGACCGTCTGCTTCAGCGGCGAATTGTACTCGTTCCACTTCAGGATGTAGCGGAAGTCGCCGATGCCGGAGGCGGCCAACGTCTTGATCGGGCCGGCCGAGATGGCGTTGACGCGGATCTTCTTGGCGCCGAGGTCGACCGCCAGGTAGCGCACGCTGGCCTCGAGCGCCGCCTTGGCGACACCCATGACGTTGTAGTGCGGCATCACTTTTTCGGCGCCGTAGTAGGTCAGCGTCAGCAACGAGCCGCCATCGGTCATCAGCGCCTCGGCGCGCTTGGCTATGGTGGTGAAGGAATAGACCGAAATGTCCATGGTGCGCAGGAAATTGTCGCGCGTCGTCTCGACATAGCGGCCGGTCAGTTCATCCTTGTCGGAGAAGGCGATGGCGTGGACGAGGAAATCAAGCTTGCCCCAGTGCCTGGCGACATTGGCGAAAACCTCGTCCAGGCTCGCCGGATCGGTGACGTCGCAATGGCCGGCGACAAAGGCGCCCAGTTCCGCCGCCAGCGGCTCGACGCGCTTCTTGAACGCCTCGCCCTGATAGGTCAGCGCGATCTCGGCGCCATGGTCGACGCACGACTTGGCGATGCCATAGGCGATCGACCTATTGTTGGCGACGCCAAGAATGAGGCCGCGCTTGCCGGCCATTAGGCCCTGTCCACCCGCCATGTGAGCGCTCTCCGCAAGATTTCAGCTTTGTGGGTTGCCCTATCGCACAGGCACAGAGCCCCTTCAAGCGTCCAAACCGGACAGTTCGGGGGACAAAAGCCGCCGATCAGCCTTTTTGGCTGCGCAACAGCGCTTCGAGCGCGCTATCACCGTCTTCCGGCAGCATGATGCGCACATGAGCGTAGAGATCGCCGTGGCCGCCGGCCTTTTCCGGCAGGCCTCTGCCCTTCAGCCGCAGGACCTTGTCGGAGCTCGACCAGGCTGGGATGTTGACCGCGAGCCTGCCGGTCGGCGTCTCGACCGGCACCTTGGCGCCGAGCACCGCATCCGCCAGGGCCACCGGCAGATCGGCGTGCAGGTCGCGGCCCTCGATGCGGTAACGTGGATGTCGGCGCAGATGGATCTTGACCAGCGCGTCGCCTGGCTGGCCCGGGCCCTGCTCGCCTTGGCCCTTGAGGCGGATGGTCTGACCATCCTCGACATAGGCCGGCAGCTTGACCGCCACCTTGCGGCCGTCGGGGAACATCGCCGTCACCTTTTCGGCGGTCGCCGCTTCCTCGATGGTGACGTCGAGCGTCACGTTCAGATCGGCTGCTGTCGCCTGCTGGCGGCGATCGCCCGTGCCGGGACCGCGCGCGCCCGAAAAAGTGTCGCCAAAAATCTGGCTGAAGATGTCGCTGTTGCCGTCGAACGGATCGCCACCCGGTCGGCCGGAGCGGAATTCGAACCGCGAACCGCCCGGACCCTGTTGCCGGCGAAAGCCGCCGAAGGGATCGCCGCCACCGGCAGCGCCCTCAAAGCCCTGGAATCGCGGCTTTCCGTCGGCGTCGATCTCGCCGCGATCGAAAGCGGCGCGATTCTTTTCGTCGCCGACGATCTCGTAGGCCTGGTTGGCCGCGGCAAAACGGTCCTTCGCCTTGGGATCATTCGGATTCTGGTCCGGATGATGCTTCTTGGCGAGTTTCCGATACGCCGACTTTATGTCCTTGGACGATGCGTTCCTGGCAACGCCCAGCACCTCATAGGGGTCGCGCATGCTTACTGCCCTGGAGAAGAGTTGAGTCTCTGGTTGCCACCTATATGCGCTCGCATAGGAAGAAATTCCAGTGCTGGAGCAGCATATCAGACGCGGAAAATCAGAGTGCCTTGAAGTCCTGCATGCGCCAGCCGCCGGCGCTGGCCAGGCACAGTTCGCCTTCGAACATGGCAACGCCGTCAAAGCTTTCGCGCGAGGCCTTGAAGCGGCGGCAGGTCTGGCCGTTGTCCTTCAATTCCGCCAGATCGGTGATGGAACCGCGCGAGCCGGTGCCGGCATTGGCCCACGGCACGGCCTGCCCGCCGAGCTGCTCGATATCGGCCGAGGAAACCGCATTGCCGATCGTCGTCTGGTCGGAGTCGCGATCCAAATTGGCCGGCGCGGCCGAGGCCGACGTGCTGCTGGTCAGGATCGAGCGGTCGACTTCGGCTTTTTCCAGGCTGAAGCCGCCGGCGCCACACGCGGCAAGCGGCAAGGCGACCGCCACGATCGCGGCTTTCGCGCTGGCCGAAGCGATAACGCTCCATTGCCTGCTGTCAAAAGCTTGCGCGATACGCGACAATCGGCACCTCCCCCTTGCTTCGTAAAGAATCTTGGTTTTGTAAGAATCTTGGCTTCGTGACAATTTGAGAAAAACTATGAGTGACACTGAGTTAACAAGCGGTGACTTTACCGAGGCTGCCGAGCCGTTTCGCCTCTTTGCCGCATGGCTGGACGACGCCACGAAAAGCGAGCCGAACGACCCCAACGGCGTGGCTCTGGCGACCGTCGATGCCGACGGCATGCCGGATGTGCGTATGGTGTTGCTCAAGGGGTTCGATGAAAGCGGGTTTGTCTTCTACACGAATTTCGAGAGCGCCAAGGGCCAGGAGATTCTTGGCAGCATGAAGGCGGCGATGTGTTTCCATTGGAAGTCGCTGCGCCGCCAGGTGCGCATTCGCGGACCGGTGGAGATCGTCAGCGACGCCGAAGCCGACGCCTACTATGCGACACGGCCGCGCGGCAGCCGCATCGGCGCCTGGGCTTCGAAACAATCGCGGCCGCTGGAAAGCCGCTTTGCGCTGGAGAAAGCGGTGGCGGAATACACGGCACGCTATCCGATCGGCGAAATCCCGCGGCCAAAGCACTGGTCCGGCTTCCGCATCGTGCCCAGCACCATCGAGTTCTGGCACGACAGGCCGTTCCGGCTGCACGACCGGCTCGTTTTTACGCGCAGTGCGAAGGACGGCTGGGACAAGACCAGGCTTTATCCCTGAGGCTCAGGCCTTCTTTCTCGTCATGAACGCGGTGAGCGCGGCGCGCGCCTCACCGGACTTCAGCCGCTCGCGAAAATGGTCGCTTTCCTCGCCGATGCGGGCGAGGAGATCGTCGCGCGAACCACGCATCAGGTTGCGCGCGATCTTCAGCGCCTGTGGTGGCTTGGCCGCGATCTGGCCGGCTGCCGCCAATACCGAAGCCTCCAGCGCTGCTTCCTCGACCACCTCGTAGATCAGGCCGGCGGCCTTGGCGCGCTCGGCCGAAAAACCCTCGCCAAGACCGAGCAGCGCGAAAGCGGCTTGCTGGCCCAGAATGCGCGGTGCCAGCAGGCTCGATCCCGCCTCAGGCACAAGGCCCAGGTCGACGAAAGGCGTCCTGAACACGGTGCGTGGCGTAGCGAAAGTCAGGTCGCAATGCAGGTTGAGCGTCGTGCCGATGCCGACCGCGATGCCGTCGACGCCGGAGACCATGGGTTTTTCGACCTTGGCCAGCGCCATCAGGAAATCCCAGACTTCGGTGCCGCCGTCGCCGCCGGTGGCGACGACCATGAAGTCGGCAAGGTCGTTGCCGGAGGAGAAGGCGCCGGGCACGCCGAGAAAGACATGGACGCGGATCGCCGGGTCGGCGTCGCCCTCGGCCAGGGTTTTTGACATTTTCGCATACATGGCGCGCGTCAGCGCGTTCTTCTTGTCCGGCCGATTCATGCGGATGATCTGGATGGCGCCCTGGCGCTCGACGAGGATATGGTCTGTCACGGTGTTTTCCTTGTGAAACGTCAGGCAGACACGAGCGTCTTGCCGGCAGCGGCGAGGCTTTCGGCGCCATCGATGACGCGCGCCCTCAAGGCGCTGACCTCGCCGAGCAGGTTTTCGGCAAAGAAACGGCAAAGCGCTATGCGGTTGTGATCGGCAAGAGCACCGCGCGCCAGATAGGCGCCGCCGGCGGCAAGCGAGATCAGCCTGAGATAGGGCGTGGCGCCTGCCAGCGCCTCGTCCTGCCGGCCTTCGGCCGCCAGTTTTTGCAGGAAGCGGGTCGCTTCGCTGAGATCGCCAAGTGCCGCGTCGAGAGCGTCGGCGGTGCGGCCGAAATCCTGCATGTTCGAGGTCCGCACCGCTGCGGCCATATCAGCCAGTTCGGCGATGTAGCCATGCACATGGTCGCCACCGCCGAGCGGCAGCTTGCGCATCACCAGATCGATCGCCTGGATACCGTTGGTGCCCTCGTAAATCGGTGCGATGCGCGCATCGCGATAGAAGGCGGCCGCTCCCGTCTCCTCGATGAAGCCCATGCCGCCATGAACCTGGAGGCCGAGCGAGGCAACCTCGACGCCGATATCGGTCGAGAACGCCTTGGCCAGCGGCGTCAGCAGATTGGCGCGATCGCGCCAGTATGCCGCCTCGTCACCGGCGGAGACACGGGCCATGTCGATGGCGTGGGCACAGGAATAGCTGATGGCGCGTGCGGTCTGGGTCAGCGCCTTCATGGTCAACAGGTTACGCTGGACATCGGGGTGATGGACGATAGGCGCCATACCCGTGCCAGTGTAGCTCGCGGCCTTGCCCTGCCGGCGCTCATTGGCATAGGCGATCGCCTTCTGCGTTGCGGCTTCCGCGACCGCCACCCCCTGCATGCCGACACAAAGCCGCGCATTGTTCATCATGGTGAACATGCAGGCGAGCCCCTTGTTCTCCTCGCCGATCAGCCAGCCGACGGCGCCGGGTTCGGCCCCTTCGAAGCCGTCGCCATAGATCATGGTGCAGGTCGGCGAGGCATGGATTCCGAGTTTATGCTCAAGTCCGGAACAGAAGACGTCGTTGCGGGCACCGAGCGCGCCATCGTCGCCAACCAGGAATTTCGGCACCAGGAACAACGATATGCCGCGCGTGCCGGCCGGCGCATCGGGCAGCCTTGCCAGCACGAGATGGATGATGTTGTCGGTGAAATCGTGCTCGCCATAGGTGATGAAGATTTTTTGGCCGAAGATGCGATAGCTGCCGTCACCCGCCGGCTCGGCGCGGGCGCGCAAGGCGGCGAGATCCGAGCCGGCTTGCGGCTCGGTCAGGTTCATCGTGCCCATCCACTCGCCGGAGACGAGCTTTTCGAGATATTTGGCCTTGAGGTCTTCGGAGGCGTGTTTGTCGAGCGCCTCGACCGCGCCCATGGTCAGCGTCGGGCCGATGCCGAAGGCCATGGCGGCGGAGTTCCACATTTCGAGCGCGGCCACGCCGAGCATGGTCGGCAGCGCCTGGCCGCCATATTCCTCAGGCCCCGAGAGCGCATTCCAGCCGCCATCGATCCAGCGGCGATAGAGTTCCTTCCAGCCGGGCGGCGTGGTGACGGCGCCGCCTTTCAGCACCGCACCCTGCCGATCGCCGATCGTGTAGAGCGGTGCGACCTCTTCGGTGGCGAAACGGCCGGCCTCACCCAGAACGGCATCGACCAGGTCCTCGCCGAGATCGCCGAAGGTGCCGGCATCGAGCGCCGACTTCATGCCGGCCACGTGCTTGAGCGTGAAGGCGATATCCTCGACCGGTGCCCTATACATGCCGCCCACTCCTCCTGATGCCTCGGCCTGCCCAACCCTAGAGCCGGTGCCGCTGCAAAACCACCCGCCGTATCAGCGGTCTCCCATCTTCTTTTTACGTAAACGTCAAATTTTGTCACGCGGATTTTGCAATCGCGGCGGCGCGTATTAAGTTCAACCCATGCCGGATCAAGTCGACCGGCGATGCAATCAGAACCAGCCAACCGGAACCGCCCATGCTTGCCAGACCCGACGCCTACCGCTGCATCGAATGCGGCCTGCCCTATCGAGCGGAGGGGTTCTGCTACCATGGGGGCAGACTGGACCATGGTGCCGCCTACTGGTCGGATCGCGGCATTTTGTGCTCGCCGCAATGCTCGCTCGCCCACCACCGCAAACGCGCCGCCGAAGGCACGCTGCGGCAAGAGCCGGCGCCTGACCCGTTTGAATTCTAGCGGCTGATGCGTCGCCAGCTCTTCTGGGAGCCAGCCCCCGAAAGCACTTCCTTAACCATAGCCGTTCAGGATTTGTTTTTGATCAACGGGGATTCCCTGTTTTGAAAAGGACGGCGCACCTCCTTCGCCGCTTGAAGAGTGTCGTACCGACACCCTTCAAGCCTCTGTTTCCTGCGCATGTCGTTGCCCCAAAACCGCTGCATACTTTTGGCCGGCATGCGCTGGCGATCCTCGCTCTTGCGGCGACGATGGCGCTTTCGACGGCGGCAACGGCCTCCGATTTTTCCGAGCCGTGGAAGAACGCCGACCGCGCTCTGGTCGTCGATGCCTACGAATATAATTCCATCGACTGGGCCCAGCTCGCCACCGACAAGCGGGTCGTCGGCTTCATCAACAAGGCCTCCGACGGCATGCCGCCGGCCTATTTCTGCCTGGGCAACGACATTGAGGTAAAGCTTTGCAAGGCGCTGTGGAAACGTCATGCGGTGACGCGCGAACTGTTCCAGACGCGCCGGGTGGTGGCCAAGGCACTCGGCCTGAAATGGGGCGCCTATCACCTTGCCCGTCCCGGCAATCCGGTCGAGCAGGCGAACAATTTCCTCGATTTCGCCGAGCCTGCGCCGGACGATCTCATGGCTCTCGACATCGAGGGCAATGACCCCTCGCAATGGATGTCGCTCGACGATGCCGAGGAGTTCGTACGCCAGGTGCATCGGCGCATCGGACGTTTCCCGGTGCTCTACACCAACGGCAAGACGGCCCAGTACATCGCCGACAACAGCGACAGATACACGCTCCTGTCGCGGCTGCCGCTCTGGTATGCGCGCTACACCAAGGACATCGACGTGCATTTTCCGATGGGCAACTGGCAAGGCTACGCGCTGTGGCAGTTTTCGGCGCAAGCCAATTGCGGCCGTTTCCGCTGCCCTTACAGGGTTGCCGGCACGCCTATCGACATAGACGTGAATGTCGCGCCGACAGACGCCGCCACGCTGCGCGCGCAATGGCCCTTCGGTGGGCTTATCGACGTGCCGCCGGACTATCTCGCCTCGATACCGCTACCGGTTTCACGCGAGGCCGGCCTCGCCGGCAATGTCACCATCACCTATGCGTCTGTGGCCGCGCCGCCGACTCTCGAGGACATGGTTACAGCGTTGGGCACACGCTGGTCCCGTTTCCGCGACGGCTTCCGCATGCCAGTCGTGAAGACGGTGCCGCGACGGCCAAGCTTCGGCATTGTCCAATATGTCGCCTGGAAGCGGACCGAACGGCGTTCACCCGCACAACTCGACGCTGCCTTTGCCGTGTCCGATCCACTCAGCACCGCTTCCACAGAACTCGATCGCGGCCAGCGGTGAGCCAATGCGGAACTTCAGGTTCCCTGTTCGCGCGCTACGGCCTGCCAGCCGATATCGCGGCGGCAGAACCCGTCCGGCCAGTCGATGCGGTCAAGCGCGGCATAGGCTCGTTTCTGTGCCTCGCCGACCGTGGCGCCTGATGCCGTCACGTTGAGGACGCGGCCGCCATTGGCAACCAGCGCGCCGCCATTGATGGCGGTACCGGCGTGGAAGATCTGGACACCGTCGCTCGCCGCGTCTTCGACGCCGCGGATGACCGAGCCTTTTTCCGGCGTGCCGGGATAGCCTCTCGCCGCCATTACTACGGTGAGCGCGGCCTCGTCGCGCCAGCGCACCGAAGTATGCGCAAGCTGGCCGTCGGTCGCCGCGTTGAGCAGGACCAGCAGATCATCCTTCAGCCGCATCATCAGCACCTGGCATTCCGGATCGCCGAAACGGGTGTTGTATTCGATCAGCTTCGGTCCCTTGTCGGTGATCATCAGCCCGGCAAACAGCACGCCGGAGAACGGCGCCCCCAGTTCGGCCATGCCGCGCATGGTCGGCTCGATGATCTCGCGCATGGTGCGCGCGACCAGTTCCGGCGTCATCACCGGTGCCGGCGAATAGGCGCCCATGCCACCGGTGTTGGGACCGGTGTCGCCGTCGCCGACGCGCTTGTGGTCCTGCGCGGTACCGAAGGGCAGTGCGGTGGTGCCGTCGCAGAGGCAGAAGAAACTCGCCTCTTCGCCGGTCATGAACTCCTCGACCACAACTTCCGCGCCGGCGGCGCCGAAGGAACCGTCGAAGCAGGCATCGAGTGCTGCCTGTGCTTCACTGGGCGTCATGGCGACGGTGACGCCCTTGCCGGCAGCGAGCCCGTCGGCCTTGATGACGATCGGTGCTCCGGTCTTTTCGACATAGGCCTTGGCCGAGGCCAGGTCACTGAAACGGCCATAGGCGGCGGTCGGGATGTTGTAGCGGGCGCAGAGATCCTTGGTGAAACCTTTCGATCCTTCCAGCTGTGCGGCAGCCTTGGAGGGTCCGAAGACGCGAATGCCTTGCGCGCGCAGATCGTCGGCAATGCCGACGACCAGCGGCCCCTCCGGGCCGACCACGACGAGGTCGATTTTTTTCTCCCGGCAGAACGCGGCCACGGCGGCATGGTCGGCTAAATCCAGCTTCACCAGCTCAGCCTCGCTGCCGATGCCCGGATTGCCGGGAGCCGCATAGAGCTTTGTCAGCAGCGGTGATGCGGCGATCTTCCAGGCGAGCGCATGTTCGCGGCCGCCGGAGCCGAGAAGAAGAACGTTCATGGCCACCTCTTGATGCCGACTATCCGTTAGAGCACCCGCTATTGCTCTCTGGGCGACGGGTCAAGGCATCCGGGCGCATTGATGGGAATTGCGCACGGGAACGTTACCCCAGCCGAAAATCGGCGGCGCACATCGGCGTCGATTTTCTGGCCTCGCTTCAGCCCTGGTAGACCACCGGAAACCAGTCCTCGCGCAGCCTCTCGCCCGGCTGCATGCCGTGGCCATGATAGGGCGGCGAGGTGCGGCCCGGCCGCTCGACATAGCGCGCATCGTCACCCACCCAGCGCAGCGACAGCGCCCGGCGCCGCGCCGCGGTCAGGTTGCCGCGCGCGCCATGCGCGGTCCTGAAGTCGAACAGGATGGCGTCGCCCGGCTCCATTTCCCATTCGAGCACCTTCATCGACGGATCCTTGTCGGGATCTGGCACCGGCAGATAGTCGCCCTCGCCGGCATAGAAATTGCTATCGTCGAGCCAGCGCACCGGCAGGATCATCTTGTCCCATTTGTGCGAGCCGGCGATCAGCCGCAGCGTCGCTTCCTTCACCGGGTCGATGGGGATCCAGAAGCTCACCGTCTGTCGGCCATCGACGAAATAGTAGGGGATGTCCTGATGCCAGGGCGTCGGCTTCTGCGTGCCGGGTTCCTTGACCAGCACGTGATCGTGGAAGAACTGCGCGGTCCGCGACTGCATCACCGCCGCCGCCAGTTCGGCGGCTGGCGAACCCCGCACCAGGCTGACGAATTCGGGGATGCGCTCCCAGTTGCAGTAGTCATCGAAGAAACTGCCGCGGCCGTTGGCGATGTCGGATGCGGTGACGCTGCGGTTCTGCATGTTGCGTTCGATGCCGGCGGCAATCGTGTCGACCCAGCCCTTGAAGGCGCCGCGAATGCAGACAGCGCCGTCACGCTGATAGTCGGCAATCGTGGACGCGCCGATCATGGTGGCGCCGATGGTGGCAGTCTGGGAAGCCATGGCGTTCTCCTCTGGAATGAAGCCACTATCGCAACACCTCTTCATTCGGTAAAATAATAACTTTCGATCTGACATATAGAGCGCCCCTATGAGTGTGACCCTCACGCAGCTGCGCTACCTGGTTGCCGTGGCGCGTCATGGCAGCGTCACCGGGGCGGCGAAGATGCTGAACGTTTCGCAGCCGTCGATTTCGGTGGCCATTGACGCGGTCGAAAAGAATTTCGGCCAGAAGCTGTTCGTCCGCCAGCGCGGAAGCGGCGTGTCGCCGACATCGTTCGGCCGCGCCGTCGTGGCCAAGGCAAGGCAGGTTCTCACCGAAACGGAAGAACTCGTCGGCCTGGGTTCAAGCAAATCGGCTGTCAGCGGTGAGTTGGTGCTGGGATGCTTCGAGGATTTGGCGCCTTTCTTCGCGCCGGCTTTGATCCGCGCCTTCTCCGAACGCTATCCGGCCGTCAAAATCGTGGTTCGCGACGAGACGTTCGAGACGCTGGGACGACGGCTGGGGGATGCGGCCATCGATCTCGGCCTGACTTATGATCTCAGCCTGCCGACGCATTTCGCCCGCATCCTGCTGCGCGAACTTCGTCCACACGCGCTGTTGCCGGCAGGCCATGCCCTGGCGGACCGCCCAACGGTCAGCCTTGCCGATCTGGCCGCCTATCCGCTGATCACGACGGATCAGCCGCACAGTTGGCAGCACATGCTCGACCTGTTCCGCAGCCGCGGCCTCTCGCCGGTGGCCGATACGACGACAAGCTCGTTCGAACTGCAGCGTAGCATGGTCGCCAACGGCTTCGGCGTCGCGGTCAGCTATACCCGCCCGCACGGCGACCGCAGCTATGACGGCCTGCCGCTTATCTGCAAGCCGCTGTCCGATCCGCTGCCCATGCAGCGGATCCTGCTGACCTATGACACGCATCAGCGTGTGTCGAATGCAGCGCTGGCCTTCGTCGAGGTGGCCAGGGACTGGTTCGCCACCCGCGACATCTTTGCCTCGTGAAAGGCTGACAGGCGCCGCGTCTCCGCTTGCCGCTTGACGGTTTCTGCCGCTGCTGCCACTCCATGGACATGGAAAATATCCAGTCGAAAGCGGCCCAGGGCCGTGTCGCCGATGCGCCGAACGGCCATTGGGTCTACCGCGTGCTGCCGCGCTCGATATGGCCCTATGCGCAGCTTGCTCGATGGGACAGGCCGATCGGCTGGCAGTTGCTGCTGTGGCCGTGCTGGTGGTCGGCAGCCTTGGCGGCAAGCGCCTATCCGCGTCCGGGCGACCCGCTGCTCTCACTGCTGCCGGCGCCTTTGTATCTCGTGCTGTTCCTGGTCGGGGCCATCGCCATGCGCGGCGCCGGCTGCACCTACAACGACCTCGTCGACGAGGACATCGACAGCCAGGTGGAGCGCACGCGCTCGCGACCGTTGCCGTCGGGCAAGGCGACGCGCCGGCGGGCATGGCTGTTTCTCGTCCTGCAGGCCCTGGTCGGCCTCGTCGTGCTCATCCAGTTCAACAGCTTCGCCGTCCTGCTCGGCATCTGCTCACTGGCGGTCATCGCCATCTATCCATTCATGAAGCGGATAACCAACTGGCCGCAACTGGTGCTTGGCCTTGCCTTTTCCTGGGGCGCGCTGATGGGATGGGCGGTCGAGTTCGGCGATCTCGATGGGCCTGCCATCATGCTTTATATCGGCTCGATCCTGTGGGTGATCGGCTACGACACGATCTACGCACATCAGGACAAGGAAGATGACGCCATTGTCGGCGTGCGCTCGACGGCACGCCTGTTTGGCGATAACACCAAATCGTGGCTGGCCGGGCTTTATGGCGGCGCGCTGATCTGCTTCGCCATCGCCTTCGCGTCGGCGCAGGCGCCGGTGGTGGCGCTGGCCGGACTGATCGCCGCCGGCGCCCATATGGCCCAACAGATCGCCGTGTTGGACATCGACAATCCGGACCAATGCCTGCGGCTGTTCAGGTCGAACAACCAGGTCGGCTGGCTGATCTTCCTTGGTCTGATCGGCGGCGCTGTGTGGGTGGCGCTGAAGCCGCTGGTTTAGTCTCCTTCTCCCCGTATAGGGACGGGGAGAAGAGAGCTACTCTCGCGAAATAATCTCCTGGCCGTCGATGACCAGCCTGAGACCGAGGGCGCCGGCCCTGCGGCGAGCGAGGAAACGCGGGCGGCGCGTGTTCGAAATCCGCCCCTTGCGCCGATCCTGCGGCGGCAGCGTCTTGATGGCGGCGCCGAGCGATTCTTCCAGGGTGCGGGCAACGCCGTCCGATTCGATCAGCAGCATCGGCAGACGGTAAGCGTCGGCCCAGGCGCGCCAGTCGGCTGCGACATCGTCGAGATCGTCGGCCACCAGCAGCGGCACCGACAGCATCGGGTCGTTGTGCAGGAGTTCCAGGGTCACCGTGACATTGCCGTCCGGATCCTCCATGGCGCGGGCGGCAACGCCGCGGAACGCATTGGAGGGCAGAACGATGATTGCGGGCAGGCCGCTCATCTCGAGCAGGCGGCGGATCACGGCGCCGCGCTGGTCGATGGTGAAGGTTACATCGCCGTAGTCGTCGCGAGTCGCGTAGCTCACCACTTGCGGCAGGCGAAATGGGTCGAGACGCATGTTGCGTCCCGCCCAGACTGGCTTCAGTCCGGTGTTCATAGAGTGGCCTTCCTGTCTGTCTCCTGAGAGCCGGTGTCCGGTTCTCTCCGGGCCGGTTTTTCCAGCCTCGTTTGTATGGAGACAGTAGCGCGGGCTCCTTACCGCCCCGCTTAAGAAAGTCGGTTAAATTTTGCTGATCTCAGGGATGGTTATCGGAATCCCACCAGCCGCAAGTTGTCGAAAGGATCAGATAACCTTACCCGGATTCATGATGCCGGCCGGGTCGAAAGCGGCCTTCACCCTTCGCATCAGATCGATCGCCATCGGCGGCGCGGTGGCGATCAGTTCGTCGCGTTTCAACTGGCCGATGCCGTGCTCGGCCGAGATCGAACCCTGCAGGCTGCGCACCACACCGTGCACCGCCTTGTTCATGGGGTGATAGAGAGCGAGGAACGCCTCATCGTCGCCGTCGACGGGCCGCGAAATGTTGTAGTGGAGATTGCCGTCGCCCATATGGCCGAAGCAGACCACGCGGGCACCTGCACTTACCGACGCCACGGCGCCGGCAGCCTGCGCGATGAAACGCGGGATCGAGGCAATAGGCACCGAAATGTCGTGTTTGATCGAGGCACCCTCCGGCTTTTGCGCTTCGGGCAGCACCTCGCGGAAATTCCAGAAGGCATCCCCCTGCGCAAGACTCGCCGCAATGACGGCGTCGCCGACGAATTCCTGTTCAAGGCCGGCCGAGAGCACGTCCTCGATCAACGCCCGCGAATCCTCCGACGAACGGCCTGATGAAATCTGCATCAGCACGTACCACGGCCAGTCCTCGATCAGCGGCCGCACCACGCCCTGGGCATGCGCCAGCGTGAAATCATATGGCCGTCTGCCGATCAGTTCGAAAGCGGTGAGTGCTGCCCCGGCACGGTCCATGGCCAGGCTGAACAGCGAAAGTGCTGCCTCGGGCGACGACAGGCCGGCGAAGGCGACTTCGCGCCCCTTCGGCTTCGGGAACAGCTTGAGCACGGCGGCGGTGATGACGCCGAGCGTGCCTTCGGCGCCGACGAACAGGTTTTTCAGGTCGTAGCCGGTGTTGTCCTTCTTCAGCTTGCGCAGGTCGTCGAACACCTCGCCGGTCGGCAGCACCACCTCGACACCGAGACAGAGTTCGCGCGCATTGCCATAGGCAAGCACGCCGGTGCCGCCGGCATTGGAGGAAAGATTGCCGCCGATCTGGCAGGAGCCCTGCGCGGCCAGCGACAGCGGGAACAGCCGGTCGGCGGCGTCGGCCGCCTCCTGCAGCGTCTGCAGGATGACGCCGGCCTCGACCGTCACGGTGTTGGACAGGACGTCGATCTCGCGGATGCGGTTGAGCCGCGACAGCGACAGGACGATTTCGCGCCCGGACCTGTCCGGCACCTGCGCGCCGACCAATCCGGTGTTGCCGCTTTGCGGCACGATCGGCGTTCCCGTCTCCGTCGCCAGCCGCATGATCCGGCTGACTTCGTCGACGCTGCCCGGCCGCAGCACCAGCGATGTCGCGCCGTGCCAGAGCCCCCGCCGCTCAATGAGGTAAGGTGCGATATCACGCTCGTCGCGCAGTGCATATTTCTCGCCGACGATCGCCGCGAAGCGATCGATGAGAGCGGGATCGAGTGTCTCTGCGATTTCGGTCATGGGGGAAAACTATGTTGCGGGCTGCGTGATGTCACGAGGGGCGGCGGCACGCGACAGCCGATCGTTGATCGCTTCGCCGAGCCCGTCGAAGGGAATAGGTTCGACGGCGATGGTTTGCGCGCCGCTGCGGTCGAGTTCCTGCATATAGGCGAACAGATTGCTCGCCGCTTCGCGCAGGTCACCGGTTTCGGACAAATTGAGGAAGGCTTCGGCGCGGCGCCAGCCTTGCGCCCTCTGGCCGCCGAAGCCGAGCAAAGCCTCGCCCTCGCCGACCGCGCCGGCATTGAGCCGCATCGCGGCACCCGGCGCATAGTGCGAGGCGAGCATGCCCGGCGCCTCGATACCGGCGGTGCCGCCGCGCAACAATTCCATGCCGATGGCCGCCTCGATCTCCTCGGCGGCGATGCCGCCGGGCCTCAGCAGCCGCATTCTGTCCCCTTCGGCCTTGACAATGGTCGATTCCAGCCCGATCGGCGTCGCGCCGCCATCGACCACCAGCTTTATCCGCGCACCGAGGTCGGCGGCCACCGCTTGCGCGGTCGTTGCGCTGATTTTGCCGGATGAATTGGCGCTGGGCGCTGCAAGCGGGCGGCCGAGCCTGGCGATCAGCTCGCCGCCAAAGCCCCTCGGCATGCGCAAGGCAATCGTATCGAGCCCGGCGGTGACCAGCGGATGGATGCCTTTGCCGGGCCGTTGCGGCAGCACCAGCGTCAGCGGACCTGGCCAGAATGCCAGCGCCAGTTTCCTGGACAGCGGATCGAACAACGCGAGGCGCTCTGCCATCGCCATATCCGCGACATGGGCGATCAGCGGGTTGAAGCGCGGCCGCCCCTTGGCCTCGAAAATGCGCGCGACGCCGAGGCCGTTGGTGGCGTCGCCGGCCAGCCCGTAGACGGTTTCCGTCGGGATGGCGACGACATCGCCTTCCATGAGCAGCGCCAGCGCCCGCTCCAGCGCCTCGCCCGAGCCAAGTATTTCAGCCACTCTCGTCACCTCACAGATGCGGGGTGCGTAGTACGATGGCGGCCGTTGGGCAAGCCGCTGTTGGGTAACCTATTGTTGGCGAGCAGAAGCATTGGCAATTTATCAATCCCTAAAATGCTATGTTTCCGCGAAAGCCGGCATCAATTCCGGCCTGCTATCGAACAGCTTCTGGGCAAAGGGGAGCGACATCAGTGTCTGCGCGTATCCTGCTGGGTATCATTCTTGCTGTTGCGGCCGGCGAAGCCCAGGCGTCATCCCTGGTTTTTCCAGGCGCGCCATCCTCCACACCATCGATCGTCAGGATCGGCGCTCCCAACCAGCCTAGAACCGCCGATGCAGTCAAAGCCAGCGATGCGCGATCGGTGGTGGCAATAGGGGAAACGCCGCCCGACGTCACCGATGAAAAAGTGGCGGCGATCCCGGACAAGCCCGCGACCGGACACGGCTTCCAGCCAGGCCCGATGGTCATTCGTGGCGGCGTTACCGGTCCCGATTCCCCGGCACCCGCGCCAACCGCTGCACCAGCGACAGGTGCCGAGCCGGCGGCAGGCACGGCGCCGGCAACGGCCACCGCCTCCGCAGCCCCCTCAGGGAACGCCGAGAACCAACCCACGCCGCCGAGCGCTCCGGCGCCGGAAGCAGGGCAGCACATGCCTCCCAACGGCTACACCAAATAGCCCCGGCTCAAAGACAGCCGACATCGATGGCGTGACTTGACGGTGGTCTGGCGCCCGGCGCACCATTGCCAGGCAAACCCCGTTCTAGGCATTTCTGGCAGACGGGATTTCATCGCTAGGGGTAAAGGGGGGTGATCATGAGAAAATCTGGAATCGTAACCGGGGCAGGCCTTCTGCTGGCGTCATTGCTTGGCGTCGTCGCGGCTCATGCCGACGATATGCTGGGATCCTATGTCGCGCGCATTTCCGATCGCGACCATCAGGCGAGTGACGGCTATGCGCTGGACAATGCCGCGCAGATGGTGCGGCAGGACCGCGCCAACTGGCACAAATTCCACCGCCGTGACCGCGACGACGAGGCTGATGGCTGGTTCAGGACCAACGGCCAGCGCGCCGACCTGCAACGCATGCTGGAACGCGGCGGCGCGATGAGTTCCTCGACCAAGCGAGCCATCGTCAATGGCGAACCGCTGATCCAGGTCGATGTCTACGAAAACAGCGTGCGCGTCAGCATTCTCGAGAACTGACCGTCGCCGGGGGCGGCTGACAGTCGGCTTCGGGGACGGCTGATAGGAAAAGGCGGCGCCTCAGCGCCGCCTTGCCATCGATAGGCTCGGCGGCTGAAAAAATCAGGCCGCTTCTTCCTTGTCGTCATCTTCTTCGGACTCGTCGCCTTCAGCCTTCACGCTGTCCTCGGCGTCGTCCTCGTCTTCTTCTTCTTCGTCTTCGTCTTCATCTTCGTCGTCATCAGACAGGTCAGCGGCTTCGACCGCTGCGGCGGCGGCATGATCGAGGATGGGTTCGGAAGCGGATTCAAGCGCCTCGGCGGGAGCCGGGGTTTCTTCTGTCACTTCGATTTCGTGATCGGAATTCATGGAAGCCTCCGTGGGGTTGGGGAACATGTCCCTTTTGCCACGGAGAGATCATCGCCATATGACTGTAAGCCGGCTCGAACGGCCGGCGGCAGAGAATATTTTTTTCGCCTTAACCTGCGATCCTGGAGAAATCCGCGACCTGGCCGGTGGCCGCGCGAATGCGAGCGAGCAGCGCCAGGCGGTTGGCACGCACCGCCTGATCCTCATCGTTTACAAGAACATGCTCAAAGAATGAATCAACCGGCTCGCGCAACACGCTAAGCGCCAGCAGCGCGCCGGAAAAGTCATCGTTTTGAACCGCTTCGCCGGCTTGCTTCTCAGCCTGATTCACCGCCGCAAACAGCGATTTCTCGGCATCCTCACGAAACAGCGCCGGCTCAACGGTCTCGGCGACCACAGTTTTCTTCTTCTCCTCGGCGGCCAGAATGTTGGCCGCACGCTTGGTGCCGGCGAGCAGATTCTTACCGTCCTCCGTGTCGAGGAAGGAGCCCAGCGCCTCGACCCTGCGCACGATCTGCAGGAGATCGTCGGACTGCGGCGTGATGACGGCATCGATGAGATCGTGGCGAGCGCCTTGGTCGCGGAGGTAGACCTTGAGGCGGTCGTGGAAGAAGGCGATGAGGTCGGGGATCAACTGCGCAGCTGGGCGGTCCTGGCTCGACCCAGCCACTTCTGAGCTGAGACCGACGAAGCGCTTATCGAGGAGGTCACGAGATGAACCAACTCCCGTCGTGAATTCACCTCCGTCTTCGGCTCTCCAAACTGCCGAGAAGCGAGCGCCCTGGTTGAACATAAAGCCAAAAAGGGCGTTCGCCAATTGGTGCCGAAGGGAAGATGATACGGCATTCTCGATCAAAATCCTCACCACACCCAGCGCCGCTCTACGCAGCGCATAGGGATCCTTCGACCCAGTCGGCTTTTCGTCGATTGCCCAGAAACCGACCAGCGTGTCGAGCTTATCGGCAAGCGCCACTGTGATTGAAACCGGATCGCTCGGTACGCGATCGGACGGGCCCTGCGGCTTGTAGTGTTCCTCCGCTGCAGCGGCGACCGATGCATGCTCGCCCTGAAGCAGCGCATATTTGCGGCCCATTGCGCCCTGCAGTTCCGGAAACTCGCCAACCACTTCGGTGGTGAGGTCGGCCTTGGCGAGAACCGCGGCGCGAGCGGCAAGCGCGGTAATCTCCCCCCTCGAGGGGGAGATGTCGCCGAAGGCGACAGAGGGGGTCGGCACGACCGGATGCGACGCCCCATCGCGGTCAGAGGACGCCGGCGCTTCACGCGCGGCGACCCCCTCTGGCCTGCCGGCCATCTCCCCCTCAAGGGGGGAGATCGACTGCACCACCGTTGGCGCCAGTTCTTCCGCCAATCGCTTGATCCGCTCCACCCGTTCGCCTTGCGTGCCGAGCTTGGCGTGGAAAGTCACGCCGAGATGGTCGAGGCGGGCCATGCGCTGGTCGAGCGGCTTCTTGAGATCAAGCCCGAATTTTTCCGCCGATGCCTCGAGCTCACGCAGGTCAGGCAAATCGCCCTGGTCGGTCGTCCAGAAATAAAGCGCGTCGGACAGGCGGGCGCGCACCACCTTGCCGTTGCCGTGGGCGATCTCCTTGCCGCCATCCTTCGCTTCGATATTGGCGGTGAGGATGAAGCGGTTGGAAAGCGCGTCGTCGACACCCTGCGGCCGCGTCACAAAGCACTTCTGGTTGGCGCGGATGGTCAGTCGGATCACCTCGGCCGGAATGGCCAGGAATGCCTCCTCGAACTCGCCCATCAGCACGACAGGCCATTCGACCAGCCCGGACACTTCCTCCAGCAGCCCTTCGTCCTCGACCAGATCAAGCCCGTTGGCGAAGGCGAGATTGCGGGCGTCGGCAAGGATGATCTCCTTGCGGCGGTCGGCATCGAGCACGACCTTGGCCGCTTCCAGCTTGGAAACATAGTCGTCGAAGCGGCGCACCGTGATCGCATCAGGCGCATGAAAACGGTGGCCATAGGTGATGTTGCCGGAGCGGATGCCGTCGATCTCGAAATCGACCACGACAGGCTCCTCGGTCTCCGGGCCGAAGGTGCACAGGATCGATTGCAGCGGCCGTACCCAGCGCAGTGAACCGGGCTTGGCCGAGGCCGGCCCCCAGCGCATCGATTTCGGCCACGGAAAATTGCGGATGATGCCTGGCACGAGGTCCGCGATGATCTGTTCGGCCGCCCTGCCCGGCTTCGAAATGTGGGCGACATAAAAATCGCCTTTCTTCGGATCGGAATGGACATGCGCCTCGGCGATCGAGGAAAGTCCGGCCTTGCGCAGGAAACCCTGGACCGCCTGTTCAGGCGCCGATGTCGAAGGCCCCTTGATCTCTTCGCTTATATCCTTCGAGCGCGCGGCGAGACCCCTGATATCGAGGGTCAGCCGGCGTGGCGTCCAGTACTCGCGCGCCGCTTCATAGGTCAGCCCCGCCTCGACCAGACCGTCGGTCAGCATCTTCCTGAGATCACCCGCCGCCTTGCGCTGCATGCGGGCGGGAATCTCCTCGGAGCGAAGCTCGAGCAACAAATCCGGCATCAGAGTGTCTCCGCCCGCATGCCATTTTCCTGTTTGCGCGTCCTCACGCCTCCAGCGCTGCGGTCGCGCGGCTGGGCAGGGATCTCCTCGGAGCGAAGTTCTAGAAGCAGGTCAGGCATCGGGGTCAGCTCATGCGGGAGAGTGGTCCGGGCGGGGCATAGCAACTCGGCTGGCTGCTGTCACCCTTTACACAAATTTTGGCCGCCCTGTCGGGACAAGACCGCGCCACCCGTCCTTGGATCAAAGATTTCCATGAACCGAACGCAGCGCTGAAGCGACCCACGCTCAGGCAGGAAACTATTGGCTCAACGACCATGAAAACGGCATCCAGACTTCTGCAGATCCTCGCGCTCGGCGCCTGCTTCACCGCGCAGGCTCACGGCGCCTTCTCGATGCCGGGTGTGCGGCAGGCATTGCGCACGATCGACGGTGCCGGCGGTCAGGCCGTACCGCCGATCAACGTTTCCCTCGAGATGATGAAGCGGGCCTGAAGCTCAGGCCGCCAAGCCACCCGCCTGCGTCTTCAGAAACGCTTCGCCGCAAGCCTTGGCCAGATTGCGCACCCGCAGGATGTAGCTCTGCCGCTCGGTGACCGAAATCACGCCGCGTGCGTCGAGCAGGTTGAAGACATGGCTGGCCTTGATGCACTGGTCGTAGGCCGGGAAAACCATGCGATGCATCGGCAGATTGTCGTTCGATGCCGGCGCGCCGGCATCGAGCAGCGCCTTGCACTCGGCCTCGGCGTCCTCGAAGTGGCGCAGAAGCATCGCCGTGTTGGCGTGTTCGAAGTTGTGGCGCGAATATTCCTGCTCGGCCTGCAGGAAGACATCGCCATAGGTGACCTTGTCGGCGCCTTCGCGGCCGTTGAAATTGAGGTCGTAGACATTGTCGACGCCCTGCACATACATGGCCAGTCGCTCCAGCCCGTAGGTGAGTTCGCCGGCCACCGGCGCGCACTCGATGCCGCAGACCTGCTGGAAGTAGGTGAACTGCGAGACTTCCATGCCGTCGCACCAGCATTCCCAGCCGAGACCCCAGGCGCCCAGCGTCGGGCTTTCCCAATCATCCTCGACGAAGCGGATGTCGTGTAGCAGCGGATCGACGCCGATCGCCGCCAGCGAGCCGAGATAGAGTTCCTGCAAATTGGGCGGGTTCGGCTTCAGGATCACCTGGTACTGGTAATAATGCTGCAGCCGGTTCGGGTTCTCGCCATAACGCCCGTCCTTGGGGCGGCGCGAGGGCTGGACATAGGCAGCGTTCCAGCGTTTTGGGCCGAGCGCGCGCAGCGTCGTTGCCGGATGAAAGGTGCCGGCGCCGACTTCCATGTCGTAGGGTTGCAGGATGACGCAGCCATAGGCCGCCCAATAGTTGTGCAAGGTCAGGATCAGCCCCTGGAACGAGCGGCTGGGATGCATATGGGCGGGGATTTCAATTGTCACGGATGGCCTCGACAGCACAGGCTAGCTTGCCGGCACGTCCTAGAGACCCGGCAGCAAAGCGTCAAGCAAAGCACGCCGATGCGGTCGCGCCGACAGCTTTGCAGGGGCTGGCCCATTGCCCATCTCTCGGGCCTGCGCTCTGTTCGCCTGTGCAGCAACGACAACAGGTTTCAGCCATGCCCAGCCCGATCGTCATCCGCCCTGTCGCGCGACAGGATTTCGAGCAATGGCTGCCGCTGTGGGACGGCTACAATGCATTTTATGGCCGCTCGGGCGAAACGGCCCTGCCGGGTGAGATCACCCAGATGACATGGTCTCGTTTCTTCGCTGCCTATGAGCCGGTCCACGCGCTGGTGGCCGAAGGCGAGGGACAGCTTCTCGGCCTCGTGCACTATCTCTTCCATCGCAGCACCACGGCGATCGCGCCGAATTGCTATCTGCAGGACCTTTTCACCACGCAGGCCTCGCGTGGCAAAGGCATCGGACGGGCGCTGATCGAGGGCGTCTACGAGCGCGCGCAGGCGGCCGGCTCAGGCCGGGTATACTGGCTGACGCATGAGACCAATCACACGGCGATGAAGCTTTACGACAAGGTCGCCGAACACTCCGGCTTCGTCGTCTATCGCAAGCTCTTCTGAGGCAGCCAGCCGAATCCGGTTCAAACGAAAACGGGACTCCGAAAAGAGCCCCGTTCGCCTTGAATTCAAATGGCTGACGTCACCCCTGCGGGGCGGGCACCGGCTCTGGCTTGACCTTCGGAGTTTCCTGCGCCGTGTTGGACTCGATCGGCGGCAGGCCCTTCATCAGCTTCTGCTGCAATTTGGCCAGCACATCGGGATCCGGCTTCAGGTCGCGAGCCTGGTTCCACTGGAAGGTGGCTTCCAGCTTGCGGCCGACGCGCCAGTAGGCATCGCCGAGGTGATCGTTGAGAACCGGATCTTCCGGCTTCAGCGACACGGCGCGTTCCATTTCGCGCACCGCGTCGTCGAACCTGCCGAGGCGGAAATAGGCCCAACCCAGCGAATCGACGATGTAACCGTCGCTCGGCCTGAGGTCGACGGCCTTTTGAATCATCGCCAGGCCTTCCTTGAGGTTCATGTTCATGTCGACCCAGGAATAGCCGAGATAGTTCAGCACCTGCGGCTGGTCGGGGAACAGTTCCAGCGCCTTGCGGAAGTTCGGCTCGGCCTTGGGCCATTCCTTCAGACGCTCATAAGCGATGCCGCGCTGGTAGAAGATGTTCCAGTTGGCCGCGGTCGGCGCCTTCAGCACCTCGACGGCCTTATCGTAGAGAGTGGCGGCCGAACGGAAATCGTCCTTCGAGGAATAGACGCCACCGAGCGCCAGATAGGCGCGCATGTCATTGGGATGGGCGTCGACCAAGGCTTTCAGATGGGTGATCGCTTCTTCGTGACGGTCCAGATCGGCAAGATTGAGGCCGAGTTGCAGGTCCGAAAGCTCCTTCAGCGGCGAAGCGGCGGGAATCCGGCGATAGAGCGCGATGGCACCTTCGCCGTCCTTCAATTGCTCGGACACGGCGGCGAGTTGCACAAGGGCAGCGTCGCTGTCAGGCTTCAAAGCAAGCGCATATTGCAGATAGAGGCGGACGAAGGGCTCGCCGCCGCCACGGTTGAGCGCGGTGGCGAGGTCGAGCAGGATTTCGGAGGCGCCATCGGATGGGCCGGCAACCAGCGGCGCAATCTTGTCGCCTTTTGCAATTCGGTCGCGCAAGGCGACGATTTCCAGCTTGCCCGGCGAAAACGCCTCGGCCTGGTCGAGCACCGACAGCGCCTTGGTCTTGTCGCCCTTGCGGACCAGGAACGAGGCGTAGGCCTGGGCATTGCGCATCCAGGTTTCGGGAGCGGCACCGCCGGCGGCGGTATCCTGCATGGTCGCGGCATAGATCGCCTCGGCCTTTTCGGGCATGCCGGATGCATCAGCGATCAGGGCGCGGTGGAACGACTTGAACAGGCCGAACCAATCCGGCCCCTGCAGCTTGTCGATGGACGCCATCGCATCGGCAGGCTCGCCGGCGCCTTGCTGCGCCCAGCCGGACATAACCCCGGAGATCAACCGGTCGAGATCGGATTCCAGCGACAGCTTGAGCCAGTACTGCGCCTTGGTGAAATCCTTCTTGTGGAAGGAATCGACGGCGAGCGCCAAGCGCGAGAAACGCTCGACGTCAGGCACTTCCTTGAGCTTGTCGGCATAGACCAGGGATTCGTCGAAGCGCCCTTGCGCGATCAGCGACAGCATCAGGCTCTGCTGCAGGCCGGTGTCGCTCGGGTCGAAGGCCAATGCTTGCTTGTAGTAGGCGATGGCGCTGTCGAGGTCGTTGTCGCCCTCGGCGATCCGGGCCGCCAGATAAGCGCCCGAAAACGACGTGATCTTGACCGGTTCGGTGGTTTGCTTGGCATAGGCCGGCAAAGCCGAGATCGCCATGCCGGTCACAATTGCCAGCCTTGTCAGCCAGCGCGCACGTCCTTGCCGCATCATATCCCTTTCAGCCAGGCGCCATCTCCGCATCAGCGGGATCGGCGTAGACTCGATCTTTCCAGGCAAAGCATGGCCTTTTTGGGGTCGCGCTTCAATCCGCCTCGAATTCACAATCCGGGCACCCGATTAACAAATCATGGCGACAGGCACCAGTTTTCCGGTCTTGAATTTCGGTGTTGGCCCTGCGCGGCGCCGAAGATATCGCAGATTCGACCCTTGAGCTCGGCTTCGACCGCTAAGGCTCGGGGCCAATATCAACCCTCGGCTGGCGCGGCGGACCGCTGCACCAGCGTGTCGCTATATCCACCGGCCGCTATCGTGCTGCACAGTTCGTTCCATTCGCAGCCGCCGCAGGCCTTGCGTACAAGGCCAGCCGAAAACGCCTGCCGCATCCGGGCCAAGGTCCCCGTGTCGAGATCGAGGTGGGTGCCGATCCGGATTGGCCGCGCCAGTAATTCCTCTACATCCAGCCCGGCGAGCCGGTCCCGCTCGACGACGCTCTCGTTGAGGCAGTGAGGTTCCGGCTCGTCGAGCAATGGAGCGCAGACATCGTCGGGGCCGGAAACGAGGAGGATGTCCTCGCCCCGGCTCAGGCGCTCCGCGACGCGATCATAATTGGCGGTGAAGGCGGGGCTGTATCCCTTGCCCACATAGGTGAGCAGGCAAAGGAGATGATGGGCGCGCAGCTTGATCGTCACGGATTGGCCGGCTTGGCCTTGCCGCCGGGAAGGGCCATGAGGGTCGCGGCACCCAGCGCTGACTTGAGCAAGCCGCCGACGATGAACGGCAGGAAACCGAAGGTAACGGCCTGTTCGGCTCCAATCATGACGGCAAGCCATGCTGTGCCCAGCACAAGGCAGGCAAGGTTGCCAAGCAGCATGGCGACAAAGGCAAGCATCACCCTTTTGCCGTTCCAGCCGCGTTCTGCTAGCCAGCCGACCAAGGCGCCGACAAGCGGGAAGGCGAAGAGATAGCCACCCGTCGGCCCGACGAAATGCGCGGCACCCGCTGCCCCTCCGGACAGAACCGGAAAGCCGACCGCACCCTCGACCAGCCAGGCGACGATGGTGAGCGCGCCAAGCCGCCAGCCATAGAGCGCGCCGATCAGGGTCACGGCAAAGGTCTGCATGTTTACCGGGACCGGCACCATCGGCACCTCGATATAGGACGCCAGCGCCAGGAACAGGGTGCCAAGCACGACGGCTCCAACCTGCCAGGCAAGAGAACGATCCTGGAGCCGGAGCGGACTGAACGACGGCTTGCCGGGGGAGAACGCGACGTCTGTCATTGGGATTCCTTCGATCGATGAAAATTATAGATAATTTCTCTTTCCGATCTATTATCGAATCCACACTTCCCTGGGGATTGCAAGCCCTCGCTTTGGCGGAGGCCGTCTAACCTACGATGGCGAAGGCTTCGCGCGTTGTTCCGGAAGCCGTCCTGACCGGCTTGCGGCCAATCCATTGGACGTGCCGCCCCAGTGTGACGGCCGCCGATTCGGTGTTTCCCTGCCGCAAGGCGGCGAGGATCGCGCGATGGTCCTGATCGGTGCGCGTCTCCCACTCCGACCGCCATGCCGCGAACAGGAAACGGGCGCTTGCCGCGTGCAGGTCGTCGATGGTGGCGAGCAGGCGCGGCATGCCGCATGGCGCCAGGATCAAGCGGTGGAAGGCGCGGTTGGCTTCCTCCCACGACCTGACATCGCGGGACTTGTCGCCGGCCTTGGTCGCCTCCTCGGCGAGATCGAGAATGGCCGATGTCAGATGCGGCGCGGCGTGGCGCAGCGCCAGCACCTCAAGGGCGGCGCGCATTTCGGCGACCTCCTTGACCTCGCCCAGATCGAAAGACGCCACACGCACGCCGCGCCGCGGCTCGCCGATGGCCAGCCCTTGCGCCTCCAGACGCCGGAAGGCCTCGCGCACGGGAACATGGCTGGTTTGGAATTCCTCGGCGATATGATCCTGCCGAAGCCTGGCCCCCGGCTCGATCGCGCCCGAGATGATGCGGTCCGCCAGAACCTTGCTGATGCGCACCGCGATGGTGTCGTCCGTGCCCTTTGCCATGTTTTATAGATAATTTGCGGCAGGGCAGCTTGTCGAGACGGCGGGATCGGGATTCACGGCTGCTTGGCGAAATGATGCTGAAATTCGGGGACGCCCGCCAGCCTTGCGTCCAGCGCCTGCATGGCGACGGTGATGAGATCATGCAGGCGCTTCTTCGGCACGCCGTCACGCGCCTGTACGGAAAGACCATGCATGAGCGTGGCATAGTAGTCGCCGAGCGCCCCGGCGTCCGTATCCGGCCTCAGTTCCCCGTCCCGAACGGCCTCGTTCAGCCGCTCCACAATCGATAGGGTGCGTGTCCGGCGGTGCTCCGCCAGCCACTCCTGCACGCGATCATTCTCGATCGCGCAATTGGTGGCGGCCGAAACCACCATGCAGCCCTGCGGCCGCCCTGGCTGCGTATAGGTTTCGACGGCTTCGCGCAGCATCCGCTCGATGGCCCGCCGCGCGGTCGTCTCGCCAGCGAAGGCACGAGTGGCGAAACCGCCCTCATTGGCCTCGTAGAGCCCGACCGCTTCCCGAAACAGATCCTCCTTCGAGCCAAAGGCCGCGTAGATGCGCGCCGAGGCGATGCCCAGGGCCGAAACCAGATCGGCCATCGATGTGCCGTCGTATCCGCGTGTCCAGAAGGCGTCTCGCGCCTTCTCCAGTGCCTTGTCGCGATCGAACTCCCTCGGTCTTCCCGCCATCGCCATCTCCATTTTTTTGTCGATCGACAAATAATCCGCTTGACTCCGGAATGCAAATTCTAATTCTTTGTTGATCGATAAAGAATCAAAAGGAGACGGGCATGAGTTCACTCGATCAAGGTCTGCCGCTCGGCGCCACGGCAACACAGAAAGGGGTTGGCGCGAAGCGCGGCGCCACGCTGGCATTGCTCGCCTTTGCCCAGCTCATCATCGCGCTCGACCTCAACATCGTTTTCGTGGCCTTGCCGGAGATCGGCTCCAGCCTCGGCTTTTCCGGCCAGACACTACAATGGGTTGTGAGCGCCTACACCGTGTTCACCGGCGGCTTCCTGCTGTTCGGCGGCCGAGCCGCCGACCTCGTCGGCCAGCGCCGCGTCTTCATCTTCGCACTTTGGCTCTATGCGCTTTCATCCCTGCTTGGCGGCCTCGCTTGGTCGCCCGAAATCATTGTCGCAGCGCGTGCCGTGCAAGGCATCGGCGCCGCGTTCCTGTTTCCGGCGACATTGTCGCTGATCAACCGCCTGTTCGCCGAGGGGCCGGAGCGTAACCGGGCGCTCGCGGTCTGGGGCGGTGCCGGGGCAAGTGGCCTGACGCTCGGCTCGCTGGCGGGAGGGTTCCTCACCAGCGCCTTCGGCTGGCCAGCCGTGTTCTATGTCAACGTGGCACTGGCCGGTATCGCCATCGCCGCCGCGTTTGTCATCATCCCGCGCGATCCCAAGCGACACGAGCATCGCAATTTCGACCTGCCCGGCGCATTGGCTGTCACCGCCGGCGCCACGTTGCTGGTCTTCACGCTGGTCCAGGGCCCGGACTATGGCTGGGGTTCGCCAACGATTCTTATCAGCGCCATGCTGGCGGCGCTCTTCCTGATCGTCTTCACGGTGATCGAGGCAAGAAGCACCGACCCGCTGATGCCGTTGCGACTGTTCCAAAACCGCAGCCTCGTCGCCGGCATGACCATCACCTTCCTTTACATGGCGACTTTCGGAGCCCTGCCCTATTTCCTGACCGTGCTGTTGCAGACCGTACATGGCTTCACCGCCCTGCAAACAGGCCTGGCGTTCCTGGTGCCGTCGATCGCCATCGCCGCCGGCACGCAGCTTGGTGAACGCCTGGCGACGCGCTTTTCTACACGCTCGACCCTGGTCGGCGGCATGATAGTCGGCGCAGCCGGCACAGCGCTGATGGTCCTTGGAGCATCAGCCGACAGCAGCTATGCCGCCATCGTTCCCGGCCTGATCATCTCCGGTGTCGGACAGGGCATCGTCTGGACCGCCATGTGGATCGCGGCCGCGTCGGGCGTGGCACACGACGAACAGGGCGTTGCCTCGGGAATGGCCTGCACGACGCTCAACATCGGCAACGCGATCGGCATGGCGACATTGATCGCGATCGCCAACAGCCATGTCGGCGGATTGACTGGCGATGCACTGAAGGCCGCGATCGCCTACGGCATACAGATCGCCTTCTGGCTGGCGGCGGCGGGCATCTTTGTCAGCCTGCTGGCCGCGTTCGCTTTGCCGGGAAAGGCGAAGCAGCGGGCAACCGGGTGACGCCGCTCAGTTCACCCGGCTGATGCAGAAATCGATGACGTCGATCAGCGCCGATTTCTGCGGCGTCGCTTCCAGCGGCGCCAGCGCGTCGCGGGCGATCTCGCCGAAATGGCGGGCTCGTCCGATCGTGTCGGCGATGGCGCCATGGCGAGTCATCAGGCCGATCGCCTTTTCCAGGCCGGCGTCATCGGTGACATTGTCCTCGATGGCACGCTTCCAGAAAGTGCGCTCGGCCTTCGTGCCCCGCCGATAGGCGAGAATGACTGGCAAGGTCACCTTGCCTTCGCGGAAATCGTCGCCGACATTCTTGCCGAGATCCTTGCTGGTGCCGCCATAGTCCAGCGCGTCATCGATCAGCTGGAAGGCAAGGCCGAGATTCATGCCGTAGGAGCGCAGCGCCGCACGATCGTTGCGGGTCGCCTGGGCAATGACGGGCCCGACCTCGGCAGCAGCCGAAAACAGCGCCGCGGTCTTGGCCTTGATAACGGCGAAATGCTCGTCCTCGGTGGTTTCGAGGTTCTTGGCGGCGGCAAGCTGCATAACCTCGCCCTCGGCGATGATCGAGGCAGCACTCGACAGGATATCGAGCGCTTCGAGCGAGCCGACATCGACCATCATGCGGAAAGCCTGGCCGAGCAGGAAGTCGCCGACCAGCACGCTTGCCTGGTTGCCCCAGATCATGCGGGCGGTCTTCTTGCCGCGCCGCATGCCGCTTTCGTCGACGACATCGTCGTGGAGAAGCGTCGCCGTGTGCATGAATTCGACGGAGGTGGCGAGCTTGACGTGGCCTTCGCCGGCATAGCCGAACATCTGCGCGGCGGCCAGCGTCAGCATCGGCCGCAGCCGTTTGCCGCCGGACGAGATCAGATGATTGGCAACCTCCGGGATCATCTCGACGTCGGAGCCGGCCTTGGACAGGATCAATTCATTGACGCGCCCCATATCGGCCGCTGTCAGATCGATCAGATCCTTGATGGAGGCGGGCTCCCGCTTCCCGTTTTCGATGTTGAGAACGACACCCACGACAATCACTCCCGTCTTGGTATAGAGCGTGCGACGGCACCCTTAGTCCCTGCATGGACTCTAGGGCGGCGGACATGGCCACGGCAAGTGGCGAATTGGCGCGGCGTCGATCACGGAATGTCAACGACCACAGAGGAAACGGGGCTCTGCCTCGGAATCCCCTGCCCGTTTACATCAATAGCGCAAACTGCGAGTTTCATACGATGATAGAACTTGTCCGCACCAACGATGCCGTGATCATCTCCTTTGTGGAATCGCTGATGCGCGACGCCGGCATCGCCTGCTTTGTCGCCGACCAGAACATGAGCATTCTCGAAGGGTCGATCGGTCTTTTGCAGAAGCGCGTCATGATCGACGCGAACCAGGCCGATGCGGCGCGGCGTATCCTCAGGGATGCCGGCATCGCCAACGAAATCCGCGGAAAATAATGCCCGCCGCGCCCGCCGCCCTTGTTCCGGACACGCCGGCCCATACGGTCGACGCTTTCCATCGCGGCCGGTTCTGGCTCGTCCAGCCCAAGCAGGGCGGCCATCGCGCCGGCATGGATGCGATGATGCTGGCGGCATCCGTGCCATCGACCTTTGCCGGTCGTCTCGCCGATTTCGGTGCCGGTGCCGGGGCCGCCGGCCTGGCGGTGCTGTCGCGCTGCCCGGCGGCAGAGGCGGTGCTTGTCGAACGCGCGCCGGAAATGGCGGCCTTCGCGGCGGCGACGCTTGCCCATCCCGGCAATGCCCATCTCAGCGATCGCGCATCCGTGCTGGTCGCCAATGTCACCGTATCGGGCCGGGCGCGGGCGGCCGCCGGCCTCGCCGACAATGATTTCGACTTCGTCATCATGAACCCTCCCTTCAACACTCCCCGGGACCGCGCCACATCGGATCGCCTGCGAAAGGAAGCCCATGTCATGGAGGACGGGCTGTTCGAGAGCTGGATCAGAAGTGCGGCGGCGGTGGTGAGGCCGCGCGGCGGGCTCGCCGTAATCGCCCGGCCCGAACAGCTCGGCGCCATTCTCGATGCGATCGCCGGCCGCTTCGGCGATGCCGAGATGCTCGCCGTCCACCCTCGTCCCGATGCGGCGGCGATCCGCATCGTCGTGCGGGCAGTGCTCGGGGCGCGGGGAAAGCTCGCCATACGCCCGCCCCTGATGCTCCACACGCAGTCAGGCAACGGCCCCGACGAGCGCAGCGAAATGATCGCCAACGGCCTCGCCTCGCTGTTCGGAGATTGAGCTATTCTGCCCGGCGACATTGCCGTTGGCCGGGAAATCCCTACATGCCTGCAACCCACCGACCGGAGACCGCGCCCTCGTGAAACGCCTTATCAACCGCCTGCTGCCGAAATCCTGGCGCTCCACCGTCGTCACCATTCCGGTCATCCGGCTGCACGGCACCATCATGGCAGGCGGTGGCCAGTTTCGGCCGAGCCTGTCGCTGGCTTCCACCGCCGGCCTCATCGAGAAGGCGTTTTCCTACGACGCGCCGGCGGTCGCCATCTCGATCAATTCGCCGGGCGGCTCGCCGGTGCAGTCTCGGCTGATCTTCAAGCGCATCCGTGACCTGGCCACGGAAAAGAACAAAAAGGTACTGGTCTTCGTCGAGGATGTGGCGGCGTCGGGCGGCTACATGATCGCGGTCGCTGGCGACGAGATCTTCGCCGATCCGTCGTCCATCGTCGGTTCGATCGGCGTGGTGTCGGCCTCGTTCGGCTTCCCTGAACTGATGAAAAAGATTGGCATCGAGCGACGTGTCCACACCGCTGGCCAGAACAAGGCGGTGCTCGATCCGTTCAAGCCCGAGAAGAAGGAAGATGTCGAACGGCTGAAGGCGCTGCAGCTCGAGGTGCACGCAACCTTCATCGACCTCGTCAAGGAGCGGCGCGGCACGAAACTGAAGGACGACCCGGACCTGTTCACCGGCCTGTTCTGGACAGGCATCAAGGGCCTCGAACTCGGTCTGGTCGATGCGCTCGGCGACATGCGAACGGTGCTCAAGACCCGTTTCGGGGCGAAAACGCAGCTCAGGCTGATCACGACGCCGCGCGGTTTCCTTAGCCGCTTCGGCCTGTTCGGCTCAAGCAAGGGCTTTTCAGCGCCCGATATTGCCGCGGCTGCCGCCAGCGGCGTGATCGATGCGGCGGAAGAGCGCGCATTGTGGTCTCGCTTCGGGCTTTGAAAACCCGGCAAAACCGTCTAGCATGAGAGCTTGAGTTTCATGCATGTCGTGTCCCCAAAACCGGGTCGACATGCATCAACCGACCCGACCGGCCGCCTTCGCCGGCCCAGCGTGGGAGGAGTTTTGGCATGCCGCAGATCATTTTCTTCGCCGTCGTTGGCGTTGCCGCCTATTTCGGCTACCGCACCTTCATTAGGGAAGCCGAGCGCGTGACCGCCAAGGTGCGGCGCACAGAAAAGCAGACGGCCAACGGCGCGATCGG
>NZ_RZTB01000140.1:0-2017 GCF_003997735.1 Mesorhizobium sp. M7A.F.Ca.MR.148.00.0.0
TCTCCCCGTTCACGGGGAGAAGGTGCCGGCAGGCGGATGAGGGGCAGCGCCGGCGTCGGCTATCGGCCCCGCCGAGCATCTGCCCCGAAAACGCCGGTTTTCCCGTGTCTTTCCTTGCCAGGGCCGCGTTTCCCGTGGGAAGGGGCGTGGTATCTCAGGGCTTGGGGGCTTGGCATGACGAATATCGGGGCCGGGGGCGCAGCGCCCTCGCTTATCAGGGCATCGCTCAGCCGCACCGGCAAATGGGCCGGCAGTGTCGCCTTTATCGGGGGTGCGGTATCAGACATCCTCAATCCGCTGGCGCCGTTCGCCGCCTATATCGCGCTGATCGCCGCGGTGGCCGCAATCATCATCGCCATTGCCATCGTGCTCAGGCTGGTGCTGGCGGCCAGAGCGCTGCCGGCCTTGATCTTCGCCACCACGGCGGCGGCCGTCGCCAGCGGCGTCTACGGCCTGCAGCAGCAGACCAACGCCCAGAACGGGGTGATCGCCAGCCTGGTGCCGGCCATTGCCGGGCTGCAGCAGTCGATGGGGATCGTGTCCGAAAAAGTGGCCAGGATCGAGCAGACCGTCACGCAAACGCAGAAGACGGTCGAACAGGTCAAGCAGACAACCGACACGGTGGCGAAGAAGGCCGACGAGATCGCCTCGGCCCAGCAGCAGCAGACGCAGCAGACGGCGGAGGTGCAGAAGACCACCGACGAGGTGAAGAAGCAGACCGAGACGCTGGCCGCCGGCCAGGCGCAGCAGCAGGCCCAGACCGAGAAGCTGCAAGAAACGACGCAGCAGATCGCCGCCTCGATCGACACCATCGCCAAGGGCTTTGCCGCCTTGGCCGCACAGGGCGGGGCGATTGCCGAGCCGAAGCGGCCGGACGAATTCTACCACAATGCCCGCGTCTACGAGCTGTCCGGCGACATGCTCAACGCGCGGCGCTCCTACCTCGCCTTTGCCGGTTTCGACGTCGACGCCATCGACCCCTACACCCGCTTTGCCACGCTGCTTCGGGTGCAGGACGGCAAGGCCGGCGCGCGCGAAGTGTTCGGCGCGCTTGCCGACAAGGGCAAGGCGCTGTCGATCAAGCTGGTGCATATCCAGCAGTTCGACGACGCCCAGCGGCTCGACAAGCTCAACGCCTTCATATCAGCCAATCCAGATTTCGCGCCGGCCTATTTCCTGTTGGCGCAGGAGTTTTCCGAAGACCGGCTCGGCGCCCAGACGCTGGCCGACAAGCGCAACGAGGCCAAGGCGCTGACCAAATTCACGTCCTACGAAAAGGATGGCGGGCTGCTCAAATATTTTGTCGACCAGACGCAGTTGGCCGACTGGCTGGACCGCAGCCGCAGCCGGCTGGCGGCCCTTGGCGATGTGCTCGACCCCGCCCGCTTCGTGCCTTCGCTGACGCCGATGCGCTCGAACCAGGGTTGGTCGATGACCATCTCGCTGCCGGAGCCGGCAACCGCCATCTCCTGGCGCATGGGCGACAGCGGTCCGTTCACCGACACCGGTTTCCTGGCGATGAACGATCAGACGACCGGCAAGCCGATGGCCAATCCGAGCTTCGAGATGCCCGACAGCACCGTGGCCGGCATTATCGCCATCAAATATCTCGACATCAGGGGCCGCGAGACCGGCCCGTTCGACATCCGCTTCGACCCGGAGACCGCGCTCCAGCAAGGCAACAAGCAGATCCTCGACCAGTTCTGGACCTCGTGGATCGCCTTCGATGCCAGCGGCAATCATGGGCTGGTCTACTTCACCCAGATGCTGTCCTATCGCTGCGCCATCAAGCAGGTGCATTACAGCCTGAACGGCGCGGCGCTCGACAAGGAGATCAAGATGCCGCCCTGCGACAAGAAGGACCCTTACGCCATCCCCTACGACTACCAGCCCTATTTCAAGGTCGCCGACAGCGTGAAATCGATGTCGGTGCAGGTCACCTACACCGACGACACCAAGTCGCCGGTGCGGGAATACAAGCGGCAGTAGAGGCGCCCACCCTCCCCCTTGTGGGGAG
>NZ_RZTB01000140.1:2027-13200 GCF_003997735.1 Mesorhizobium sp. M7A.F.Ca.MR.148.00.0.0
CGTCGAACGATCTCCGCTTCGCTCCGACCGCTCGCCGACCCTCCCCACAAAGGGGAGGGTGAAAGGGCGCTGATGCAAAATGCCTGCCGCAGTGCTTGCGCAAGTGCCGCCGAACAGGCCAGTTTGCGCCTGCAGAATCGGTGAGAGCGTGATGACCATCCACACCATCAAGGCCCGGGGCATTTCGGTTTCGCTCGACCTCACGGTCGGCCATATCGCCGACATGGTCGTCGAGGGCGGCGGGCGGCAGCTGAAGCCGCTGCATCGCGCGCCCTGGGTCGACGCGGGCGAGACACTGCCGGACAATTTGCCGGAAGGCACGGTTCGGCTGTCCGGCGATTTTCTCTGCGCGCCGTTTTCGCACAGCGATGTCGAGGAGGCGCCGCTGCATGGCTGGCCGGCCAACAGCGCCTGGGATGTCGTCGAAAGTGTCGCGACCGAGGATGGCTGGCGCGCGGTCTACCGCCTGCGTCACAAGGTGATGGGCGCTTCGGTCGACAAGATCCTGACGCTGCGCGACGGCCATCCCTTCCTCTACCAGGAACATGTGTTTTCCGGTGGCCATAGTGCGATCTCGGTCGCGCATCACCCGATGACGGCAATGACCGGCGGCGGCAGGCTGGCCTTTTCGCCGAAGCGTTTTGCCGCGACGCTGGACGATCCGCTGGAGCCGGATCCCGCCCGCGGCCGCTTCCTGCTGGCCTATCCGGCGCGCTCCGCCGATCTCGGCCATTTTCCCGCCGCCGGCGGCGGCACGCTCGACCTGACGGAATACCGCATGGGCGACCTGCGCGAGGATTTCCTCACGCTGGTCGAGACAGATCATGGCGGACCGGGCTGGACCGCGCTGGCGCGCCAGGCCGAGGACGATCTGGTGCTGGTGCTGAAGAACCCTGCCGAGCTGCCGATCACCATGCTGTGGCTCAGCAATGGCGGGCGCGACTACGCGCCCTGGAGCGGTCGCCACCTGGGCGTGCTCGGCATCGAGGATGGCCGTGCTGCCGTCGGCCATGCCGCCTCGATCGGCGACAACTGGCTGAGGCGCGAAGGGGTAGCGACCGCCTTTGCGCTGGGCGAAAGCCAAAGCGTTTCCTTTCGCCATGTCATCGGCGCCATGCCGCTATCTGGCGGCGAGCCACCGCAGGAGCTCACGACGGCGGATGGCCGCATGCGGCTGACGGCTGGTGGCGCGGCGCGGGAGGTTCCCTTCGACAGCGATTTCCTGCGCATTGGCCAGCCAGCGGCTGCCTGAACGAACAGCACAGTTGACTTCTGTTCGTTCAAGGGTTCCCATCAATTGCCAAAGTTGGCGCCGCCCCTCACCTGCATGCCGGCATCCTCTCCCCGTATAGTGACGGGGAGAGGGACGCTGTCATTTATGATTTCGCCAATCACCAACGTTACAGAAATTACGCCTAGGTTGCGGCTGGCCCCTTCTCCCCGTCACTATACGGGGAGAAGTGCCCGGCAGGGCGATGAGGGGCGGCGCCAACTTGGCAAAAGACCGCCTCCAATAGCTCAAATCCCGATTTGAAATTTCCGCCAACTGCCGACAAGATACAGCGGAAATTATCGTGCCGATCATCCAGGCAAGCGAGGCTCTCATGTCCGAAATCGCCCATCTCGCCGCCACCATCTTCAAGCGCGCCGGTAAGGCAAACCGCTTCATCGTCGCCATTGCCGGCCCACCAGGCTCCGGCAAGTCGACGCTGTCGGCAAGGCTGCATGAACTGCTGCCCGAAGGGGCAGCTGAGGTCGTGCCGATGGACGGCTTCCACTATGACGACGCCGTGCTCGAGCGGCGCGGCCTGCGCGCGCGCAAGGGGGCGCCGGAAACCTTCGACTTTGCCGGTTTTGAGGTCCTGCTGAAGCGTATCCGGGCCGGCGAAGCCGACATCGCCATCCCGGTCTTCGACCGCAGCATGGAACTGTCGCGCGCCGCCGCCTCGATCGTCGCCACGCAAACCAAGTTCATCCTGGTCGAGGGCAACTACCTGCTGCTCGACGAGGAGCCGTGGTCGCGGCTGGCGCCGCTGTTCGATTTCTCAATCTTCGTCGACGTGCCGCGCAACGAGCTCGAGCGCCGCCTGATGGAGCGCTGGCACGGACATGGCCGCTCCGATGAAGATGCGCGCGCCTGGATCGCGTCCAACGACCTGCCCAACATCGAGCGCGTGCTCGCGCGGCGCCGGACTGCCGATCTTGTGATCGGCCTTTCCGCTTGATTCGACGGATTGCGCAAGGGGAACCTTAAGACTTTCAGGCCGTTATCCCGACACGGCAATTGTGCCAGAAGAGGGATTCGGTCCAATGGCAACCAAGGCAAGAAAGCCCGCGCCCGCCAAGGGCAAGGCGACCCAATCCAAGGCCGGCGCCGGCCCGGCGATGACAGCCCGTTCGAAGGACGCCAAGCCGGCCTTCGGCAAGGCAGCGCCGAAGAAAGTGGTGCCGGCCGCAGCGAAAGCCGCGCCAAAAGCAGCAAAGCCGAAGAAGCCCGCGAGTTCCAGCGACTCCCTGAGCGGCGGTGCGGTGCGCACGGCCAAGGCGACGGCCAACGTCGCTGCCGGCGCCGTCATGGTCGCCGCCCGAGGTGCTGCGTCGCTCGCCGCTTCCGTCATGGGCAAAGGCGGTTCGAAGGCCAAAGCGAAGGCGAAATAGACGCGCCTCGGAGGCTGGTTCGGCTATCCCTTGGCCGGGATGGTCAGCCCTTTTTGCACCGCCGGCCGCGCCAGGCCGCGCTCCAGCCATGTCGAGACATTGACGAAATCGTCGAAGCCGACGAGCTCGCGGGCTTCGTAGAAGCCGATCAGGTTGCGCACCCAGCCGAGCAGCGAGATGTCGGCGATGGTGTAGTCATTGCCCATGATCCACTTGCGCCCCTGCAGCCTGCCGTCGAGCACGCCGAGCAGTCGCTTTGACTCGTCGCGATAGCGCTCCAGAGGGCGTTTGTCGGCGATCTCGCGGCCGGCGAATTTGTGGAAGAAGCCGACCTGGCCGAACATCGGCCCGACCGAAGCCATCTGGAAGAACACCCACTGGATGGTCTCGTAGCGGCGCGCGGCATCGATGGGCATGAGCAGGCCGGTCTTTTCAGCGAGGTAGAGCAGGATGGCGCCGGATTCGAACAGGCCGATCGGCTTGCCGTCCGGACCGTTCGGATCGATGATCGCCGGGATCTTGCCGTTGGGGTTGAGCGACAGGAATTCCGGCGTCCAGCTTTCATTCTGGCCGATGTTGACCCAATGCGGCTCGTAGGGCAGGCCAAGTTCCTCCAGGGCAATCGATATCTTCACGCCGTTCGGCGTTGTCGCCGAATAAAGCTGGATCTGGTCCGGATGCCTGGCCGGCCAACGCTTTGCGATCGGAAAGGCGGACAGGTCGGCCATAAAAACTCCTGAAGAGGGTTCGCGTCGAGCGGCGCGCTTAGATCAGACAGCCTTGTTCAGACGGCCTTGAAGGCCAGCACGGCATTGGTGCCGCCGAACGCGAAGCCGTTGCTGATCGCGGCGCGCACCTTGCGCTCGCGCGGCACGTTCGGCGTGACGTCGAGATCGCAATCGGGATCGGCCTCTCGAAAATTGGCCGTCGGCGGCACGATGCCTTCGCGGATCGCCATCACGCAGGCGATCATCTCCAGCGCCCCCGATGCGCCGAGGCAATGGGCGTGCATCGATTTGGTCGACGACACCGAAAGCTTATAGGCATGGTCGCCGAAGACGCGCTTGATCGCTGCCGTCTCGATCTGGTCGTTGGCCTTGGTGCCGGTGCCATGGGCGTTGAGGTAGTCGACATCCTCGGGATTGAAGCCGGCATCGGCCAGGCAGGCGCGCATGGCCGCTGTCGGCCCTTCGACGGTCGGCGCGACAATGTCAGAGGCATCGGCGGAGAGGCCGGCGCCGGCGACCTCGGCAAGGATGGTGGCGCCGCGCGCCATGGCATGCTCGTAGGTTTCCAGGACCGCCATGCCGGCCCCCTCGCCGAGCGACAGGCCCTGGCGATCAGCCGAGAATGGCCGGCAGGTATCGGGCGCCAGCACGCGCAATGCTTCCCAGCCCTTCAGGATGCCCCAAACCAGCGGCGCATCGGTGCCGCCGGCGACCATCACATCGGCGCGGCCAAGCCTGATCTGGTCGACGGCCGAGGCGATGGCGTGGTTGGATGAGGAGCAGGCCGAGGTGACGCCGAAGACCGGGCCGCGCAGGCCGAGATTCATGCTGACATGGCCGGAGGCCGCACTTGGCATCACCTTTGGCACGGTGAAGATGCCGGCGCGATTCTTGCCTTCGATCAGGATAGCCCGATAGTTTTCCTCGATCGCCTCCCAGCCACAGACGCCGACACCGACGACGGTGCCCATCCGATAGGTGGTGTTCTCGTTCGAAACCAGGCCGGACTGCTGCATGGCTTCCCTGGCTGCGATGGTCGCCAGCAGGCTGAAGCGGTCCATCGACACGGTCTGCTTGCGGTCGATTCAGTGATCGGGAAGCGCCTTGATTTCGCAGCCGACCTTGACCTTCAAATCATGCAGTTGGGGACTTGTGATCTGGCCGATGGCCGAGCGGCCGGCGCGCATCTCGTTCCAGATCTCGGGCGCGCTGGTGCCGAGCCCGCAAATGCCGCCCATGCCGGTGATGACAACGCGCTGCCGCATTCAGTTCAGGCTTTTTTCGCGATCAGCGCGCGCACAGCTTCGACCATGTCGCCGACATTCTTCAGATTGCTCCAGGCGTCGACCGTGTTCATCTCGATCTCGATGCCATACTCTTCCTCAAGATCGAAGATAATCTCCGTCAGCTCGAGCGAATGGATGCCAAGCGAGGTCAATTCGGTGGTGGTGGTGATTTCTTCGCCGCCCGGCTCGGCATGAGCCTTGATCTTCGCGATGATATCCGTTGCCAGCTGGTCGGCCATTCGGTTCCTTCCCCACTATCTCGACGTTTCCCGACGCCAACTGAGCAGCGCCCCTTTTTCTCCTGGTATCAAGCCGCCGTCGTCGTTTAATACCCCCGCCAAGCGCAGCATGACCGTACCAAGGTGGTTCCCTCTATAGAAACCGAAACGTTGTCAAGCAACAAGCTATATCGAACTCCATATCGACAAAGCCGACGGAGTGCTTAACGTGCAGGCATGGATATGGGCGAGCCTAGCGGCGAACATGACGGGATTTCGAAGCAGCGCGTTGCGGGCGTCGCGCGGCTTTCCTGCGCGCTCAGTGAGGGCCGCACGCGCCTGCGGCGCCTCTATCAGGACGGCGCCGCCAAGATAAGAATGCCGGCCGTCTCGGCCGATCCGCTCGAAGCGGTGCTGATCAACACCGCCGGCGGGATGACCGGCGGCGACCGTATCGCCTGGGAGGTGGATGTCGGCGCGGCCGCTTCGGCATCGATCACCACGCAGGCCTGCGAGAAGATCTACCGGGCGGCATCCGACCGTGCCGAAGTGCGGGTCAATTTGTCGGTCGGCGAAAACGGGCGCATCACCTGGCTGCCACAGGAAACCATCGTCTTCGACCGGGCGGCCTTTGCCCGCACGCTCGACGTCGAGCTTGCCGTCGGCGCCGAGGCGCTGGTGCTGGAAGCCGCCGTCTTCGGCCGCCTGGCGATGGGCGAACGCGCCACGCAGGGCAACTTCCATGACCGCTGGCGTGTGCGTCAGGATGGCGCCCTCATCCATGCCGAGGATTTCCGCATCGGGCCCGATATCGCCGCCACGCTCGACCGCCCGGCGGTTGCCGGCGGCGCGATCGCGGTGGCGACACTGCTTCTGGTGTCGCCCCGCGCCGAGGCCCTGCTCGATCCGGTTCTGGAGATCGTCGGCGACCACGGCAGCGCCAGCGTCTGGAGCGTGAAGAAATCTGGCAAGCTTCTTGCGAGGCTCTACGCCGGGGACGGCTACCGGCTGCGCCAGCGGCTGGTTCCACTCGTCGGATTGCTCAACGGAAGGGCGGGGTTGCCCAAATTATGGTCACTATAGGCCTGTCTCTACCAATCCAGGGAAACGCATGAACCTGACGCCGAGGGAAAAGGACAAGCTGCTGATCGCCATGGCGGCGATCGTGGCGCGCAAGCGGCTCGAACGCGGCGTCAAGCTCAACCATCCGGAAGCGATCGCGCTGATCACCGACTTCGTCGTCGAAGGCGCCCGCGACGGCCGTCCGGTCGCCGAACTGATGGAAGCCGGCGCTCATGTCGTCAGCCGCGCGCAAGTCATGGAAGGCATCGCCGAGATGATCCATGACGTGCAGGTCGAGGCGACTTTTCCCGACGGCACCAAGCTGGTGACCGTGCACGAACCGATCCGTTGAGGAGGACAGGATGCTGGAGCTGCGTCCCAACTGCGAATGCTGCGACAAGGACCTGCCGCCCGAAGCGACGGATGCGCTGATCTGCACCTTCGAGTGCACCTTTTGCGCCGGATGCGTGGAACAGGTGTTGGGCGGCATCTGCCCCAATTGCGGCGGTGGTTTTTCGGCGCGGCCGATCCGCCCGCCGGCGATGCTGAAGAAATATCCGGCGTCGCGCAGACGCGTTCTCAAGGCTGAAGGCTGCGGTCCCAGCAAGGCGGCGTAAACACCAGACCGAGCAAAACGAAAGGCAAATAGAATGATCCCTGCCAAACGCCTCTGCCTGTCGGCGATCCTGCTGCTGGCCGCTGCCATGCCGGCCTATGCTCATGTCGGCATCGGCACGGCCTCCTCCTTCACGGCCGGCTTCATGCACCCGCTTTCCGGGCTCGATCACATGACGGTGATGGTCGCGGTCGGGCTGTGGGCGGCGCTCAAGGGCGGCAAGGCGGTTCTTGCCTGGCCGGCGGCGTTTGTCGGCGTCATGCTGGTCGGCGGCGCGCTGGGCATGCTGCACATGCCGCTGCCCTTCGTCGAACCGGGCATACTGGCATCGGTCGTGACGCTCGGGTTGCTGGTGGCGCTGGCGATCGATCTGCCGGTCTCGGCCGGGGTCGCCATCATCGGCCTGTTCGCACTTTTCCACGGCCACGCGCATGGCACCGAGGTGCCGGAGAATGCCGGCGGGCTTGAATACATGGCCGGCTTTGCCATCGCCACGCTGTTGCAGCATGCCGCCGGCATCGCCGCCGGTCTCGGTATCCGGTTCCGTGGCCTGGCCCGCGCTGCCGGTGCCGCCTGCGCGGCGATCGGCATCGGTCTCGCCTTCGGCATCGTGTGAGGGTGACCATGATCCCCGGTGAGATCATCACGGTGGGCGGCGACATCGAGCTCAACAAGGGCCTGCCCACCGTCACCCTGAAAGTCGCCAACAGCGGCGACCGGCCGATCCAGGTCGGCAGCCACTACCATTTCTTCGAGACCAATGAGGGGCTGAAATTCGACCGTGAGCGCGCCAGGGGCATGCGCCTCGACATTGCCGCGGGCACGGCCATGCGTTTCGAGCCGGGGCAGGAGCGCGACGTCACGCTGGTGCCGCTCGGCGGCAAACGCGAGGTCTACGGATTTCAGCAGAAGGTGATGGGCAAGCTGTGAAATCTTCCGGCGCGCTCAGCTCAGTTCGATGGCTTGGCCGCGGCGTAGATGACGATCTTTCCGGGATCGTCGAATTCGACGGCAAGGACATCCTGCGCCTGCACGCGCCGCGATTCGATGGCGTTGAACAGCAGCGCGTTGGCCTCGATCTCCTTGCGCAGCTCGGTGATGTCGTCCTGATGCTGCTTGACCTTGCTTTCGATCTCCGGCGGCGGGCCGCCTTCGCTGCGCGCGGCATCGGTGAGGAACACGATGTCGACCTTGTCGAGCTTGGACGTCTTGCGCACCGTACCGATGTTTTCACGCGTGCGGTCGATCGCCGTGTTGACGCTGCGGGCCTCAGCGGTGGCCTTGGCCTCTTCCTGCTTGACCTGCGAGCCGACGATGCGGTTGACGGTCTCCGTGCTTTCGAGCCCTTGCGCCTTCAATCCGGTAGCAGAACCAGCAGCCGCCAGGAAGGCCGTGGCGGCGATTGCCCGCATTCCGGTCGAGAAAGAATTGGTCGCCATCGCTCGCTCCTGAGAGAAATCGTTTCGGGGCGCGGGTTAGCGCGAAAAAAACAAAACGAATGCCGCCCGGCGAAGGTTCCTTTCCCGATGCGGCCGGCCGGCCGGATGCCGGCCCGCCGTGCCGTGGCGTCAGCTCGCCTTCTTGGTGATCAGGGTCAGTGCACCATTGGGTTCCATGCTGGCCGCGACCACCTGCGCCGAGGTCATTCCCTTGGCCTCCAGCGCCGACTTCACCTTGGGTGTGGCATCGATCGAGCTGCGCAGTTTCTTCAAGCCGTCATCGCCGCGCTGGGCGATCACCTGGTTGACCTGCGTCTGGGTGTCCTTTGGCAGCTCGGTGATGTCGACGATGTTGACGCTCTGGATCGTCGGCACCGCAGGCTGAGCCTGGGGCGTGGCTGGAGCAGGCGTTGCCGGCGCCGGAGCGGGCTGTGGCGCGGGTTGCTGCTGGGCACTGGCGGCGCCCGCCAGCATCAGGCTGGCTGCGGCGGCAAGAATTATCGTTTTGCGCATGGATTTTCCTTTCCATCGATTGGCAAACGGTCGGTCTGGGGTGACCCCCTAACCTCAACCGCCAAATGGGATCAGAAGGTGTCGCCCAGCGGGTCATTGCGTGACCATAGGATGGCAGCAATGTGCAGCACCGCTTCAATCCAACCGCATTTCAGGAGCAATCGCTGATGGCCAGAATTACCCGCACCGCCTATGCGCAGATGTATGGCCCGACGGTCGGCGACAGAGTGCGCCTTGCCGACACCGAACTGTTCATCGAGGTCGAGAAGGATCTCACCATCCATGGCGAAGAGGTGAAATTCGGCGGCGGCAAGGTGATCCGCGACGGCATGGGCCAGAGCCAGGTTTCCAGAGCCCAGGGCGCCGTCGACACGGTGATCACCAACGCACTGGTGATCGATGCCAGCGCAGGCATCTTCAAGGCCGATATCGGGCTTCGCGACGGGCGCATCGCGGCCATCGGCAAGGCCGGCAATCCGGACACGCAGGATGGCGTCACCATCATCATCGGCCCCGGCACCGAGATCATCGCCGGCGAGGGCAAGATTCTGACCGCAGGCGGCTTCGACGCGCATATCCACTTCATCTGCCCGCAGCAGATCGAGGAAGCGCTGATGTCAGGCATCACCACCATGCTCGGCGGCGGCACCGGACCGGCGCACGGCACGCTGGCCACCACCTGTACGCCGGGACCATGGCACATGGCCCGCATGATCCGGTCCTTCGATGCCTTCCCGATGAACATCGGCCTGTCGGGCAAGGGCAATGCCTCGTTGCCCGCCGCGCTCGAGGAAATGGTGCTGGGCGGCGCCTGTTCGCTGAAGCTGCACGAAGACTGGGGCACGACGCCGGCGGCCATCGATTGCTGCCTGTCGGTCGCCGACGACTACGACGTGCAGGTGATGATCCATACCGATACGCTGAACGAATCCGGCTTTGTCGAGAACACGGTCGCTGCCATCAAAGGCCGCACCATCCACGCCTTCCACACCGAGGGCGCCGGCGGCGGCCACGCACCCGACATCATCAAGGTCTGCGGCCTGCCCAACGTCATCCCGTCCTCGACCAACCCGACGCGGCCCTACACGGTCAACACGCTGGCCGAGCATCTCGACATGCTGATGGTCTGCCATCATCTGTCGCCGTCGATCCCCGAGGACATCGCCTTTGCCGAAAGCCGCATCCGCAAGGAGACCATCGCGGCCGAAGACATTTTGCACGACATCGGTGCCTTCTCGATCATCTCGTCGGACAGCCAGGCCATGGGCCGCGTCGGCGAAGTCGCGATCCGCACCTGGCAGACCGCCGACAAGATGAAGCGCCAGCGCGGCTCGCTGCCGCAGGAGACCGGCAACAACGACAATTTCCGCGTCCGCCGCTACATCGCCAAATACACGATCAACCCGGCCATCGCGCATGGGCTGTCGAAAGACATCGGCTCGATCGCGGTCGGCAAGCGCGCCGACCTGGTGCTGTGGAACCCGGCCTTCTTCGGCGTCAAGCCGGACATGGTGCTGATCGGCGGCATGATCGCCGCAGCACCGATGGGCGACCCCAACGCCTCGATCCCGACGCCGCAGCCGATGCACTACCGGCCGATGTTCGGCGCCTATGGCAAGGCCAGGACCAACTCGTCGGTGACCTTCGTTTCGAAAGCCGCGCTCGAATCAGGCCTGCACGGCAGGCTCGGTGTCGACAAGCAGTTCGTCGCCGTCGAGAACACCCGCGGCGGCATCGGCAAGCATTCGATGGTGCTCAACGACGCCACGCCGCATGTCGAGGTCGACCCGGAAACCTATGAGGTGCGTGCCGACGGCGAGCTTTTGACCTGCGAGCCGGCGACGGTGCTGCCGATGGCGCAGAGATACTTTCTGTTCTGAAGCGGCGATTCGACGGGGCGAGCATTATCCGTTGCAGCCCTTGGTGGGAGGCAGCAATATGCGGCCGACCAACAGTTGCATTGTGATCGAGCATGGCCACCGAAATCGCTTCCGCCCACGACATTTTCCCGCATATTCGCATCGTCATGGGCATGGTGATCGGGCTTGGCGTCGCCCGCCTGCTGTCGGGGGTGGCGCGCATCGTCCAGCATCCCGGCCAGTACAAGCTCTATCCCGTGCATCTGGCCTGGGTCGTCTCGGTGCTCCTGATGCTGGTGCATTTCTGGTGGTGGGAGTTCGGCCTCTACGCCATCGAGACCTGGACCTTCGGCAAGTACCTGTTCATCATCTTCTACGCGATCACGCTGTTCCTGCTGTGCGCGCTTTTGTTTCCCGATTCGATGCTGGACTACACCAGCTACGAGGATTTCTTCTATTCGCGCCGTGCGTGGTTCTTCGGCCTGCTGGCGGCGACCTACCTGCTCGACGTGATCGACACGCTGCTGAAAGGGCCGGAGCATTTCGCCCGCTTCGGCAGCGAGTATCTGTTCCGCACGCCGGTCTTCGTTGCGCTGTGTATCGTCGCGATCCTGGTGCGCGACCGCCGCTTCCACATCGCCTTCGTCACGGCGGCGCTTATCTACCAGATATCGTTCATCCTGCGGCTCTTCGACACCATCGTCTGAACGAACGCGATGGTCTAGCTTGTTGGGGAAAGGCAGGGTTCGACATGTACAAGGCCGTCGGATCGCGCGGATCCCGGGTCAGCCGCG
>NZ_RZTB01000141.1:0-5797 GCF_003997735.1 Mesorhizobium sp. M7A.F.Ca.MR.148.00.0.0
CTGTGCTCTTCGGCCGAGGCAACGGCATGGATCCTAGGGTCTCCGCGACGGAGCTGCGCTCCTGCTTCGCCCTAGGATGACGAAGTTCGCTAATCGCCGAAGTGTGCACCTGTCAAAACCTCTCCGCGATGGAAACCAGGGGCGCCAGCTCAGATCCAGCGGCGCACGCGTTTGGCGTAGTCGCGGTACTTCTTGCCGAATTTTGCCGCCAGCACCTTTTCCTCGCCTTCGATCGCCATTTTTTGCGTGGCATAGGCGGCGATGAACGCGAGCGGCAGGAACCACACGATGCCCGAGATAAAGGCGACGCCGATCAACAGCAGGGTGTTGGCCAGATACATCGGATTGCGGGTGATGCCGAAGGGACCCGTGGTGACCAGGTGATCGGGCACAGCGTTCGGGTTCAGCGTGGTCTCGGCGCGGACCATGGTGCGGATCGCGGTGACCCAGAGCGCGGCGACGGCAAACAGCGCCACCCAGCCGGTGGCGAAAAGAATATCGCCCAGGAGGTCACCGATCCAGGGCAGGGGATAGAGCAGGCCCAGCGCGATGCTGATGGCGATGGCGGCGGTGTAGATCAGCGGCGGCCACGGTATGAGCCCCGGCTTCGGCTGGTTCTCGGTCATTTGACCCCTTCCTCCATCAACTTGCTGTCGGTCTTGGCGGTACACATGCCGGCGAGATCGGACAGATGCGTCTTCCATTCCGCAGTCTGATCGTTGTTGTAGAGCCGATCAAGCGTTGCCTCGCCCTCGAGCGTATCGAGCATGCAGACACAGTAGCTCGTACAGAACTCGGTGTCGCGCGACTGCTCGCAGGACAGCTGGCAGGTTTTGAGGAAATTTACCTGCGGGGTTTCGACCTGTGCCGGCATGATCTGCGAGAACAGCCACATGCAGCCGATCAGCAATGGCTGGTGGATCAGGTAGAACGCCAGGCTGTGCCGGCCGATAAAGACCAGCGGGTTGGCCCAGCGACCGGGCGCCAATTCGGCAAGCCGGGCAAGTACGCCTGAACCGGCGGCGAGTTTCGTCATCGCGATGCCCGCAAGCACGGCGCCGAACCATGGAAACAACGGAACGTAGTCGTTGGAGCGCGGATTGTTCGCCGACAGGCCTACCCACCACAGCCATGGGTGATCGAACGCCTCGAGGCGCAGATAGACAGGCGCCGTGATGACGAGCCCGGCGACGACCAGCGTCAACAAAGCCGGCAGGCGCAGGAAGGCGAGGCCGAGCAGGCTGGCCAGCGCGATCTCATGCAAGATGCCGAAGAAGATGAATCCATCCGGCGTGGCGATACGGGTGACGACCGATATCGCGATCGCGGCTCCCGCGACCATGGCGAATCGCTTCCAGAAGCCGTTCCAGCGGATTTGTCGGCCATGGGCGAGGTACAGGCTGACGCCGACCAGGAACAGGAAGGTCGAGGCGATGCCGCGCGCGTAGATCTTCCACCAGCCGAAGGCGGTCAGGCCGGGATCGGTGTAGCCGAAGAACTCCAGATCCCAGGTGAAATGGTAGCTCGCCATGGCGATCAGCGCGATGCCGCGCACGATGTCGATAGCGACGATGCGCTTTGGTCGATCCGGAACGGGTGCGGTCGGCGTTTGGATGCTCATGGTCTCGCATTCTGATTCAGCCCCGCTGGAGGACTATCACGGTTGCCCGGCACAAAAGAAGACCGGCAACTCTGCCGACAACCCGGGCCAGCCGCGGCATTGGGCCAGTGCAGGGAAGCCTTTGGCCGGCTTCGCTTTTGCCGGATGCGCGTCGGTTTCCTCTTATTGGCGCTGGGATCGCCACCTCAGATTTGACCCGGTGAATCTGCTTCGGGGAAAGCAATGTCCACCCATGTGCGCCATCCGATCTGGCTGCCGGCTCTCAAGGCCGCGGACGCGCGCACCTTCGCGTCGCTCTATGCGGTCGAATCCTTCGCCCGCGCCACGGTGTCGAGCGTCATCCCGATCCAGGCCTACGAGATCCTGCACAACGAGCAGATCGTGTCGATGCTTTACACAGTCGTGGCGATGCTCGGCCTGTCGGTGACATTGTTCATGCCGATGCTGATCCGCCGTTTTGCCCGCCGCTGGGTCTACACGGCGGGCGCCTGCCTGCTGGCCGTCGGCTCGCTGTTCTTCGTTACCGACACGCTTGCCGGGCAACTGGCCGGCATGCTGTGCCGGGTGATGGGCGCCAGCGCGCTGTCGATCACGCTCAATCTCTACATCATGGACCACATCCGCAAGACCGACTTCATGCAGGCCGAATCGCTGCGCATGGCGTGGTCGATGCTGGCCTGGACCGGTGGGCCGACGCTCGGCATCTTCCTCTACACGCGCTTCGGCATCTATGCTGCGCATGGTGCGGTCGCGGTGTTCGCGTTTGCCCTGCTGGCGCTGTTCTGGACCTACCGCCTCGGCGACAACCAGTCTATCCGTCCGGGCAAGACGCGCCCCGTCAATCCGCTCGCCAATATCGGCCGCTTCGTGCCGCAGCCCAGGCTCAGGCTGGCTTGGCTGATCGCCTTCGGCCGCTCCTGCTTCTGGACGACGTTCTTCGTCTATGGGCCGTTGTTCATGGTCATCACAGGTGAGGGCAAGCTGGCCGGCGGCCTGCTGGTTTCGGCCGGCAACGCGCTGTTGTTCATGGCGATTTTCTGGGGCAAGGCAGGAAAGCGCTTTGGTGGCCGCGGGACCATGACATTCGCCTATTTCGCCATGTCGGCCGCGCTTTTGGCGGCGGGCTTCGTCGGCGAAACCGTGCCGCTGCTTACCGGCGCCTTCCTGCTTGGCGGTGCCTTCTTCACCATTGCGCTCGACGCCCTCGGCTCGACCGCCTTCATGCGCTCGGTGCGCTCCTATGAAAGATCTCAGATGGCAGCGGTCTACCGCACCTATCTCGACTTTTCCGAGTTGACGCCGCCGCTGGTCTATTCGGTGGCGCTGGCCTTCTTCGGCCTGGGCTCGGTGTTCGTCACGCTCGGTCTGCTGGCGGCGGTCTGCGGCTTTGTGACGTGGCGCTATCTGCCGAAATCACTTTGACCTTCATGGCGCATTCGCAATGGTCACCGGCGGAATTTGGTTTGCCGGAAGCGAGGATTCTGCCTATAGTCACCGGTGTCGCCGGTTCCATTTTGGAGCCAAGAGGGAATGCGGTGAGGGCGAATTTCGCCCAATGCCGTGGCTGCCCCCGCAACTGTGTGCGGTAGTCCTCTCCATAAACCACTGAAGATTTTTCTTCGGGAAGGTGGGGAAGGACGCTGATCCGTGAGCCAGGAGACCTGCCGGCGACAGGAAACTGACTTCGATGCCCTCGGGTGGAGGGCGAAAGGACAAGACATGACTACCGCTTCCGTCTCCCTCGGCACCTCCGTCTCCTCGCAGTCGCGCCTCATGCAGCTCGCGCTTGCCGCGTTGCTCGGCATTTTCGTGATGGGCTTTGTCGGCTTCTCGCATATCGATGCGGTCCACAATGCGGCTCACGACTATCGCCATTCGATGGCGTTTCCCTGCCACTGACGAGGGGCTGACATCATGAACCTGTTTCGCAACGTCGTGTTCATCGCGGCGATCGCAGGGCTCGTGGCCGGCGTCGTCCTCGCCTGCCTGCAAGCCTACGCCACCGTGCCGCTGATCCTGAAGGCGGAAGTCTACGAACAGGCGGGCGGCGGGCATCACCATGACCATGTCGCTCCGGCCGTAACGGATAGCAATGCCATGAGCACAACTGCTCTGGCGGGAGATGCCATGAGCTCTGCTGCCCCGGCGGCGGAAGCCACTCCGGCAGACGAAGGCTGGGCGCCGGCAGATGGTTTCGAGCGTTTCGCCTTCAGCGTGCTTGCCAACATTGTCACCGGCATCGGCTTCGCCTTGATCCTGGTCGCGGTCTCCGAATTCGCCGGCGGCATCGGTGGCTGGCGCCAGGGCGTGTTCTGGGGCCTGGCCGGCTTCGCCGTGTTCACGCTGGCGCCTGGCCTCGGCCTGCCGCCGGAACTGCCGGCCATGCCGGCCGCCGATCTCACCCAGCGCCAGATCTGGTGGTGGGCAACGGTGGCGGCGACCGCTGCCGGTCTCGGCCTGATCGCGTTCCGCAAGTCGCTGCCGCTGGCGATCCTTGCCCTCCTTTTGATCGTCGCGCCGCATATTGTCGGTGCGCCGCAGCCCGGCAGTTACGAGACGGCGATTCCGGAAGGGCTGCATCACCAGTTCGTGGTGGCGGTGACCGTGACCAATCTGGTGTTCTGGCTGGTGCTCGGCGCGGTCGTCGGTGTGGTGCGTGGCCGCTTCACCGGCACCGCGACCAGCCTGCGCGACAGCTTTGCCTGATCGCAAGACACTGACCTTCCTCATCGGCGGTGCGCGCTCCGGCAAGAGCGCGCACGCCGAAATTTTGGCGACCGCCTTGCCGCCTCCCTGGATCTATGTCGCCACGGCGCAAGCCTATGATGACGAGATGCATGAACGCATCGCGTTGCACCGATCGCGGCGCGGCGAAGGCTGGACGACCATCGACGCACCGCTCGATCTCGCCGGTACGCTTGCCGCCTTGCCGGAGGATCGGCCGGTGCTTGTCGACTGCCTGACGCTGTGGCTGACCAACCACATGCTGGCTGAACACGATTTCGAGCTGGAATGCCGGCGATTGACGGAGGTGCTGTCGCGGCCGCGCGGGCCCTGGTTCGTGGTGTCCAATGAGGTCGGACAAGGCATCGTGCCGGACAATGCACTGGCGCGCCGGTTTCGCGATGCCGCCGGCCGGCTCAACCAGCAGGTCGCCGCCGTTGCCGACATGGTGCTGCTGATGGTGGCGGGGCTGCCGCTCAAGGTGAAATGACATGACCGACATCGACAATAGGGACGAAGAACGCCACCGCGCCAAGATGGCCAAGCGCAAGGCTGTGCAGGATGCCGAGGTGGCGAGCAAGACGGTCGAGAAGGGCTTGCTCATCGTCAACACCGGACCGGGCAAGGGAAAGACCACGGCTGCCTTCGGCCTGGCGCTGCGGATGCTCGGCTACGGCAAGCGCGTCGGCGTTGTCCAGTTCATCAAGGGCAAGTGGCACACCGGCGAGAAGGACGCCTTCGCCGCCTTCGGCGACCGCGTCGTCTGGCACGCGATGGGCGAGGGGTTCACCTGGGAAACGCAGGACCTGAAGCGCGACATCGCCGCCGCCGAAGCCGCCTGGGCCAAGGTGCTCGAACTGATGGCCGATCCGTCGATCAGCCTGCTGGTGCTCGACGAACTGAACATTGCGCTGCGCTACGATTATCTCGACCTCGACAGAGTGGTTGTGGCGTTGAAGGCGCGGCGTGAGGGCCTGCATGTCGTGGTCACCGGCCGCAACGCCAAGCCGGCGCTGGTTGAGGCCGCCGACCTCGTCACCGAAATGGGCGTGACCAAGCACCATTTTTCCGCAGGCGTGAAAGCGCAGCAGGGGATCGAGTTCTGAGCGTTTCTTACCCTCCCCACAAGGGGGAGGGTGAAGTAGATCACGCCACGATGACCATGACCGCGACCAACCCAAACAGCGCGATCAGCAGATAGTCGGCGACGCGATAGAGTTTCAGCGCCTGCCTGATGTCGACGCTGTCGGCCTCGCGCCGCCCACCTTCGCCCATGAAGACGTCGTCCACGAGCACGCCGCCGTAGCTGCGCGGCCCGGCGAGCGCCAGGCCGAGCGCACCGGCCATCGCCGCTTCCGGCCAGCCGGCATTGGGTGAGCGGTGTTTTTTCGCGTCGCGCCACACCGCGTGCCAGGCATTTTTCGCATCAGCGCCTTTGACGAAGAACGCCGC
>NZ_RZTB01000141.1:5807-13135 GCF_003997735.1 Mesorhizobium sp. M7A.F.Ca.MR.148.00.0.0
AGCACGATCAGCAGCGCCGTCAGCCGCGGCGCCGGCAGATTGATCCAGTCGTCGAAGCGCGCCGCCGCCCAGCCGAACGCCTCGTGGCGCGGGGTGCGGTGGCCGATCATCGAATCGGCGGTGTTGGCGGCCTTGTAGGCGGCGCCGCCGGCCAGGCCGCCGACGCCGGTCCAGAAGGCGGGGGCGACGATGCCGTCGGAGAAATTCTCAGCCAGGCTCTCGATCGCGGCGCGGCAGACGCCGGCCCTGTCGAGCGTTTCAGGGTCGCGGCCGACGATTCGCGAAACGGCAAGGCGGGCCAGAGCGAGGCCACCGGTGTCGAGCGCGTCCGCCACCGCCTCGACATGCTCATAGAGGCTCTTTTGCGACAGAAGCGACGTTGCCAGAAGGGCCGTGATGACGAGGCCCATGGGAACGAACCAGAACAGGATCTGCACGCTGAGGCCGATCACCGCCGGCACCAGCACAATGACCAGCAGCGCCTGGACACCACGCTTGCGACGCAGCGCGTCGGGATCAGTGGCGCGGTTGAGCCTGCGGTCGAGAAAGGATATCAGCCTGCCGAACCACGTCACCGGATGGCCGATGGCGCGAAACAGCCAATCGGGGTAACCGAGGGCGAATTCGACGGCCAATGACAGGAAAGCGATCAGGACTGACATGAAGCTTCTTAATGGGGCGGTTGTGGACCATGGTGGAAGTCTTGGCCGCGCGAGGGCGCTTTTCCCCAACGCCCTGCTGCCATTCGTCGACCTCTCGACCGGTATCAATCCGCACTCCTACCCGCTTTTCGACCTGCCCGCCACCTCGCTGTCGCGGTTGCCGGAAGCCGCGCGCACGCGTGAGCTGACAGAGATCGCAGCCAGTGCCTATGGGGCGCCGTCGCCAGCCAACATCGTGGCGGCACCGGGCACGCAGATCCTGTTGCCGCGCGTCGCCTCGCTGATTACCCCCGGAAGGGCGCTGGTGCTGGGTCCGACCTACGCCGAACATGCCCGCGCAGCAGTGATCGCCGGGCACCAGGTGGCGGAGGTCGATAATTTCGAAGCGTTGGCGGACGCCGACCTTGCCATCATGGTCAATCCGAACAATCCGGATGGACGTGTCATCGAGCGCGACCGGTTGCTGGCTCTGGCTGCCGGATTGCGCGCCAAGGGCGGGCTGCTGGTTGTCGACGAGGCGTTCATGGATGTTGGGCCGCGCGAGCATAGCCTCTGCGGCGATGTCGGCCAGGGCGGCGTCGTCGTGCTGCGCTCGTTCGGCAAGTTCTTTGGTCTGGCCGGCCTGCGGCTCGGTTTTGCACTTTCCGATGCTGTGACGGTCGAACGGCTGGAAACACAATTCGGGCCATGGGCCGTTGCCGGCCCGGCGCTGGAATACGGCATTCGCGCGCTTGCCGACATCGGCTGGCAGGACGCGATGCGGACGGCGCTGGCTGATGAATCGGCGCGGTTCGATGCGCTGTTCGGCCGCTTCGGTATTCCCGTTATGGGCGGCACCACGCTGTTCCGTTTTCTTCGCCTGCCGCATGCTGCCGATTTGTTTGCCGCGCTCGGCGGGCGCGGCATTCTGCTTCGCCATTTTGCCGATCGGCCTGACGTTCTGCGCGCCGGCCTGCCGGGGAGTGAGGAGGAATGGCAGCGGCTCGAGACCGTTCTTGCCGAATGGGCGTCGCGGCGCGAGCATCAATCGAAGGGTTCGAAACAATGATCCATGTCTGCTCGCTGGCAAAGATCGAGGAAACGGTGGCCAGGAGCGGCGCCGACCGCATGCTGTCGCTGCTTGCCGCCGGAACGGCGGTGGTCCGGCCGGCCTCGATATCGAAAGAAAATCATCTGCATCTGGTCATGCATGACATCGCGGCGGCGCAGGACGGCATGACCATGCCGGGCGAGGAGCATGTCCGCAACCTGCTCGATTTCGCGCGCCGCTGGGACCGTGCAAGGCCGATGCTCGTGCATTGCTATGCCGGCATCAGCCGCTCGACGGCTTCGGCCTATATCATCGCGGCCGCATTGGCGCCGAAACGCGACGAGGCCGAATTGGCGCGGACGCTGCGGGCGCTGTCGCCCTCGGCAACACCCAATCCGCGACTGATCGCGGTGGCCGATGCGCTGCTTGATCGCAACGGCCGCATGATCGAGGCGATCGAATCGATCGGCCGCGGTGCGGATGCCTTTGAAGGCACGCCCTTCGCGCTGAGGATCGACAGCTAGCTGCCCCCATGTCGTTGTTCGATTATCGGGTGCCTTCATTCGCCCAATCTTCATGCCCGTGCCGTATCCGGACAATGAACACGTCGTCGTCGGCTTCGATCCGGTAGACGACAAGATGGGCTTTGAAGGGATGGATACGCATCGGTGGCGCCAATTCAAGCCGCTCCCGCGCTATTCGGGGACTGGCAGCGATCAGGTCAAAGATCGTGAACAACTCGTCATGATACTGTCTGGCCTGCACAGCGCCGAACAGGCGCACCCCTTGCTCGGCAATACCGACGATGTCCTCTTCCGCAGCTAAAGAAAGGCGAAATCCCACTACCCATTGCCGGATGGCTTTTCAGCGCGTTTAACCGCCTCCGTGAAAAGCGCGTCCCTGGATCGATTGCCGATGCCACTCTTCAAGCCATCATCGACAAAGCGCTGCATGGCGGCAATCTTGTCATTGCGCTCCTGATCCCGACGGATCAAATCGCGCACATAGTCGCTCGCGTTGGCGTAACGGCCCGTTTCGGTTTGCGCCTCCACCCAATCTTTCATCGGGTCGGGCAATGATACGTTCATCGTTGCCATACTGGCCTCCATATCCCGTCCAGTATGGTCCGTTTTGGCAAAGTTTGTCAAAATCTCTTGTGCGGAAATCTCTTGTCCAAAAGCGCGATTGTCTGATCCGCCCTCCGTCGCCTGGTTTGTTCAAGAGGATAGCGCTTGCCTTTCGATGCCAGACCACTGGTTTGGAGGCTACGTCAACCAGTCCGCGAGCTTCGCCTTGCGCACATCCCGCAGCAGGCTGATGAACCCGTCGGCCTGATATTCTGCCGTCAGCCGGCCCTTCTCCGCCGTCGCGATGCTGGCATCGCCGACGACGCCATTCGGGTTGAGATCGCCAGCGATCCAGGCAAAGGCGTGGGTGCCGGTGTGGCGCAGGAGCGAAAATTCGTTTTCGGCTTTGGCGACATTGGAAACGAAATTGTCGGCCTTGGCCATGTCGACGAGGTCCGGCCGGAAATGCAGCATCAGCGAGGTCTCGACATCGCCGCCATGGATGCCGTGGCGGTCCTCCAGTTCGGTGTACATGCCGGCCGGGCGGCCGAAGCGCTGCCAGCTGGTTTTTACCGCCAGCATCTTTTCGCGCACGCGCAATTCGCGCGTGACGATGCCCATGATCTCCTCGTTGCCGCCATGCGAATTGACCACGATCAGCTTGCGCACACCGGCGCGCGCGATCGACAGGCCAAGCTCGGTCCAGGCTTCGATCAGCGTGGTTGCCGGCAGTGTGAGGGTGCCCGGCGCATGCAAATGTTCGTTCGATTTGCCTACCGCCTGGACCGGCAGGATGCGGATGTCGAGATCGTCGGGCAGACGCGAAATGACCGTGTCGAGCATGCCGTTCATGATCGAGGTGTCGGTCGAGACAGGCAGATGCGGGCCATGCTGCTCGATCGCCGCCACCGGCAGCACGGCGATCGTCGCCTCCGGATCGATCGAGGCGTATTCGGTGGTCCGGTAGTCGCCCCACCACACGCGTTTCTTCGCAACAGTCATGTCATGCCTCTTCGATGAACGGCCAGACCTAGCGCGGCGGAGGTTGTCTGTCGATCACCCGGCCGCGATAGCCTCAACCTCGACTTTGAATTCGGGTCGGGCAAAGCCGGAGACGATCATCAGCGTCGAGGCCGGCGCGGGGCTGGAAAACAGCCGGTCGCGGACATCCATATAGGGCCGCAGATGCGCGCGGTCGGTGACATAGGCGTTGATACGGATGATGTCGCGTAGGCCCAGCCCGGCTTCGCCGAGGATCGCTTCGATGTTGCGGAAGCAGAGTTCGGCCTGCGCGCCGGCCTCTTCGGGAATCTGGTCGTCCGCGGTTATGGCAACCTGACCCGAGCACAGCACCAGCCGCTTTCCAGGCGGTACCTCGACCCCGTGGCTGTAGCGGGCAAAGGGCGGCTTGATCGACTTCGGGGTGAGGAATCTGAACATGGCAATCTCCTGGGTGCCGCCAGCCTAAAGCCGGACCCATTACACCTTCAAGATGGCGGTGCATGTTGCCCGGGCGATTGTGGACAGCCGTTCAAAAAATAGGCACGATGCCTTTCGTACAGCATGACCCGTCCGCGCTTGGCATGGCAACGTCTTTCAAGCGGGCGGCCCCGGCGCCAGACGCCGGTGGCATGTGTCTTGCTTCTTGAATCTTTGGTGTCGAGCCTGGCGCGTGGCGCGCCGGAGCAAACAGAGGGTGGTGTGGATGTACGGAAAACAGAAGATCTCGGTGGCGGCGGTGGCCCTGCTTGCAGCCAGCACGCTGGGTGCTGCTGCGAATGAGAAAGTCACCTTCGGCACCAACTGGTTGGCCCAGCCGGAGCATGGTGGATATTATCAGTCCGTGGCGGACGGCACCTACGCCGCCTGCGGCCTCGACGTCACCATCATGCAGGGCGGTCCGCAGGTCAGCGGCCGACCGCTGCTGCTGGCCGGCAAGATCGATTTCTACATGGGCGGCAATCTGCTGTCGGCTTTCGATGCCGTCCAGCAAGGCATTCCCATGCGCGTGGTGGCGGCGGACTTCCAGAAGGACCCGCAGGTCATCATGTCCCACCCCGGCGAAGGGCTCGACAAATGGGAGGACCTGAAGAACGCCGACCAGTACATATTGGGCGACGAGGGCGTGCAGACCTTCTTCCAGTGGATGGTCATCGAACTCGGCTTCGACGCTTCCAAGCGCGCGCCCTACACCTACAACACCGCTCCCTTCCTCGCCAACAAGAAGTCGATCCAGCAGGGCTACGTCACCTCGGAGCCGTTCGCGGTCAAGAAGGAAGGCGGCTTCGTGCCGAACCAGTTCCTGCTCGCCGACTATGGCTGGGACACCTATTCGACGACGATCGAGGTGATGCAGGATACGATCGACAAGAAGCCGGAGGTGGTCCAGTGCTTCGTCGATGGCTCGGCCAAGGGCTGGTACAAATATCTGTACGGCGACAACAAGGCCGCCAACGACATGATCAAGAAAGACAATCCCGATATGAGCGACGAGCAGATCGCGTTCTCGATCGAGCAGATGAAGAAGTTCGGCCTTGCCGATTCCGGCGACACCGAAAAGCTCGGCATCGGCGCCATGACCGATGAGCGGATCAAGAATTTCTACGACAAGATGGTCAAAGCCAAGGTCACGCCAGCCGGCATCGACATCAAGAAGGCCTACACGCTGACCTTCATCAACAAAGGCGTCGGGCTCGAGCTGAAGAAATAGGCCGGTCCCGGTATGATAAGGGAAAAGGTGGCGCAAGCGCCGGCTGCATCGGGTGCGGCCCCTACGCTTCTGGCGCTGCGTGGCGTCGGCAAGGTTTTCTCCAACGGCGTGACGGCGCTCAACGATGTCGACCTGACCATCAGGGAAGGCGATTTCCTCAGCCTGCTCGGGCCGTCGGGTTGCGGCAAGTCGACGGCGCTGCGGCTGATCGCCGGCCTGTCGACGCCGACCTCCGGCGTGCTCGACTGGCGCGGCGGCGGCTCAGCTGACCGCTCGAACATCGGCTTCGTCTTCCAGGAGCCGACGCTGCTGCCCTGGGCCAACGTCTTCGACAATGTCTGGCTGCCGCTGCGGCTGAAAGGTATTTCCCGTGCCAAGGCGGCACCTGCGGTGACGGAAATGCTGGCGCGGGTTCACCTGACCGGTTTCGAAGACGCGGTGCCGCGCGAATTGTCCGGCGGCATGAAGATGCGCGTCTCGATCGCACGCGCCATGGTGACCAAACCGCGCGTGCTGCTGATGGACGAACCGTTCGCGGCACTCGACGAGATCACCCGCTTCAAGCTCAACAATGATCTCCTGGAACTGTGGCAGGACGAACGCTTCACCGTCGTCTTCGTCACCCACAGCGTCTTTGAAAGCGTGTTCCTGTCCAACCGCGTCGTTGTCATGGCGGCGCGGCCGGGCCGGGTGTTCGACGAACTTGCCATCGAGGCCTCCTATCCGCGCGATGAGGCGTTTCGCACCTCGCCCGACTATGCGGCACTGTGCCGTCAGGCTTCCGATGTGCTGGTCAAGGCCATCAATTCAACAGCAGGCGCGCATCATGACGGCCATTGACGAGCGGGCGCTCGAACTCGACCCCGAGGAGGCGCGCCGCGTGCGCCAGGCGCGGTTCGAGCGGATCGGCCGATGGGTGCTGCCGCTGGCGATCATGATCCTGGCGATCTGGCTGTGGGATCGCATCTGCGTCTGGAACGAGATTCCGCAATACATCCTGCCACGCCCGGGCGTGGTTCTGTGGACACTCTACAACGATGCCGGCTTGCTGTTTTCCTCGCTGCTGGTGACCTTGCGCATCACCTTCCTCAGCCTGGCTCTGGCGGTCATCGGCGGGGTCGGGCTGGCGGTGCTGTTCGCACAATCGAAATGGGTGGAGATGTCGTTCTTCCCCTTCGCCATCGTGCTGCAGGTGACGCCGATCGTGGCGATCTTTCCGCTGATCAATATCTATGTGAACGACCAGACAACCAAACTTCTGCTGTGCGCCTGGATCGTCGCCTTCTTTCCGATCCTGTCCAACACCACGCTTGGCCTCAACTCCGTCGACCGCAATCTGCGCGACATGTTCAAGCTCAACGGCGCGACGCGCTGGCAGCAACTGCGCTATCTCAGGCTACCGGCGGCGATGCCCTATTTCCTCGGCGGGCTGAAGATCGCCGGAGGCCTGTCGCTGATCGGCGCCGTGGTGGCCGAGTTCGTCGCCGGCACCACCGGCCAGTCGTCCGGTCTTGCCTCACGCATCATCGAGGCCGGCTACCGGCTCAACGCGCCGCGGCTGTTCGCGGCGCTGTTCCTGATCTCGCTGACCGGCATTTTGATCTTCCTCGTGCTGTCGCTGATTTCGCATCTCATTTTACGGCGCTGGCACGAAAGCGCACTGAAGCAGGAGCGCTAGGATGACTGAAAGGTTGGCGCGAAGCGCCCCCCTCTGTCCTGCCGGACATCTCCCCCTCAAGGGGGGAGATTGGCTGTTGTCACGACCTTCGCCAATCTCCAACGTTGAAAAAAAAGAGCCGGCGCGGACGCTGCCAATCTCCCCCCTTGAGGGGGAGATGTCCGGCAGGACAGAGGGGGGC
>NZ_RZTB01000142.1:0-1936 GCF_003997735.1 Mesorhizobium sp. M7A.F.Ca.MR.148.00.0.0
GCCCCCCTCTGTCCTGCCGGACATCTCCCCCTCAAGGGGGGAGATTGGCAGCGTCGCCTGCGGCGCTTTTTCCTGCAGCTCTGGTGATTGGCGAAGGCATTCGCGACGGCCGATCTCCCCCCTTGAGGGGGAGATGCCCGGTAGGGCAGAGGGGGGCGCTGTCCCGCCGGCATACGGAAAAGTCTTTGACTGCCTCGACCCTGCATCACGCAGGCGCGGCATGAAAACCCCCATCGCCATCAAACCCGGCACCGTGGCCGCGATCTTCATCGACCTGCAGGAAGAGCACCGGCAGGACAAGCGCTACCTCGTCGACGGCTATGACACGATCCTCGCCAACGTCCAGCGCCTGCAGGCGGCGGCGCGGGGCAACCATGTGCCGCTTTACCACTGGGCCTACATCGTCGATCTCGACAGCCAGGACCGGCCGTTTCATCCGCTCGGTGAAGACGGCAAGTCGGCTTTTTCCGACAAGAGCGATCCGCTGACCGAGATCTGCCGTGAGGTGGCGCCGATCAACGGCGAGGCGCTGCTGATCAAGGCCGAGGCCAGCGCCTTCCGCACCGGGCCGGCGGCGCGCGACATCAAGTCTTCAGGCATCGAATGGCTGGTCGTTGCGGGCGTCTGGACCGAGGCCTGCATCGACGCCTCCGTCAAGGATGCGGTGGCCAAGGGCTTTCGCGTGCTTTTGGTCAAGGATGCCTGCGGCAGCGGCAGCGCGGCGATGCACCAGACCGGCATCCTCAACCTCGCCAACCGGCTCTATGGCGGCGCCGTTACCGATACCGACGGCGCCTGCCGGCTGCTGGCCGGCGAGACCGTCACCGCCTGGCAGGTCGAAGGCTCGGTGCCGCTGCGCTTCTCCTTCGACAACGCGGCCGCGCTCTACGCCGATCTATGACGCGCGGCCCCTACGAAACACGGCTCGACCCGGCCCTTTGGGCCTATATCGACGCCGTCAACGGCTGGTATCCGCCCGAAATCCTCGGCCTGCCGATCGACAAGCAGCGCGCCGTCTATGACCGTATGAGCCGCGCCTTCCACCAGGGCCGCCCGCCTGGCGTCAAGGCCGGCGATGGCCTGATCGCCGCCGCCGGCCGCGACATCCCGATCCGCCGTTACCGGCTTGCCGGCAAGGCCGCCCAGGCGATGGTGATCTACTACCACGGCGGCGGCTTCATCCTCGGCGGGCTGGAAAGCCATGACGACATCTGCGCCGAGCTCTGCGCCGGCACCGGTTTCGACCTGCTGTCGGTCGACTACCGGCTGGCCCCGGAGCACGTCCACCCCGCCGCCTTCGACGATGCCGTCACCGCCTTCGAATGGGCGGCAGCGACATCAGGCCTGCCGCTGGTGCTGTGCGGCGAAAGCGCTGGCGGCAATCTCGCCGCCGCCGTGGCGCAGGCGACGCGCCGCCATATCAGAGCTGCGGTCGGGCAAGTGCTGATCTATCCCGAACTCGGCGGCGACGACACCGCCGGCTCCTATATCGAGCACGCCAACGCGCCGCTGCTGTCGGTGGCCGACATCGCCTTCTACCGCGACGTCCGCTCGGCCAGGCGGCAATCGCCCGACGACCCGACCTTCTCACCGCTGCGCGACACCGATTTCTCCGGCCTGCCGCCAACGGTGATCGTCACGGCGCAATGCGACCCGCTGTCGTCGGATGGCGAGACCTACCGCGACCGCATTGTGGCCGCCGGCGGCAAGGCCTGGTGGCACGAGGAACCGAGGCTGGTGCACAGCTTCCTGCGCGCCCGCACGAACGTGCCGGCCGCGGCGGAAGCGTTTGCGCGGGTTGTCGGCGCGGTTGCTGCGCTGGGCCGGGGTGAGTGGCCGACGGTGGAACGCTAATCTCCCCCCTTGAGGGGGAGATGTCGCCGAAGGCGACAGAGGGGGTCGTCGCGCGTAGAGCGCTAGCATCATCTTTTTGAAA
>NZ_RZTB01000142.1:1944-12911 GCF_003997735.1 Mesorhizobium sp. M7A.F.Ca.MR.148.00.0.0
CCTCTGGCCTGCCGGCCATCTCCCCCTCAAGGAGGGAGATTGGCGCCGCGCCGTTGGCGCATCTCCTCGCAGCGCGGCTGCAAAGCATAAGCGCACTGCCGACTCCCCTGCGGAGCACCGCACAATCACTGCGGAATACCGAACACTCCCTGGCGTCACCCAGCCTTATCATTCCCCCTCAGGCAATGGCGCCCCGGCGATCGCATCCTCCCCCGCGTCTGTCGATCCACCGGGGCGCCCAACAACAGGGGAACGACGATGAAATTCATGCTGACCGACCGCAAACTCCACCCGAAGGCCAAACCCGTTGCCGATGATTTCAAGACCGGCGGCATCAACCGCCGCGAATACCTGGCGCTGATGGCCGGGCTCGGCGTCAGTGCCGCCGGCGCGCTGGCACTGGGCGGGCTGAGCACCACCCCTGCCCGCGCGGCGGAACCGAAGAAGGGCGGCGTCCTGCGCGTCGCCATGAACGTCAAGGGCTTCAAGGACCCGCGCACCTTCGACGGCGTGGAGATGTCGAATGTCGCCCGCCACTGCAACGAATATCTGGTGCGCTGGAACACCGACTTCTCCTTCGAGCCCTGGCTGCTCGAAAGCTGGGAGGCGAGCGACGACGCCAGGACGCTGACCCTGCATGTGCGCAAGGGCATATCCTGGTCGAATGGCGATGCCTTCAACGCCGATGATGTCATCCACAACCTCACCCGCTGGTGCGATGCCTCGGTGCCGGGCAATTCGGTCGCCGCGCGCATGGGCGCGCTGGTCAATGCCGACACCAAGAAGGTCGTCGATGGCGGCATCGCCAAGGTCGACGACTTCACCATCAAGCTGAACCTGCCGAAACCCGACATCTCGCTGATCGCCGGCATGGCCGACTATCCGGCGCTGATCATGCACCGCTCCTATGAGGGCGACGCCGATCCGATGAAGGCGCTCGCCATCACCACCGGCCCGTGCGAGCTGGTCAGCTGGGATGCCGAGACCGGCGCCGAGGTGAAGCGCAGGGATAAGCCCTGGTGGAAGGGCGAATTCCATCTCGACGGCATCAAATGGGTCGACTACGGCTCCGACCCCAACGCCATGCTGTCGGCCTTCGAATCCGGCGAGATCGACACCGACCACGAGACCGCTTCCGACGCCGTCTCGCAGACCGAGACGATGGGGCTGATGAACTCCGAGATCGCCACCGGCTCCACCATCGTCGCCCGCTTCAATGTCGCCAACGCGCCCTATGACGACGTCAAGGTGCGCCGCGCCGCCCAGCTCGCCGTCGACAATTCCGCCGTGCTGGCGCTCGGCCTCGGCGGCCGCGGCAAGCCCGCCGACAACCACCATGTCGGCCCCATGCACCCCGAATATGCCGATATCGGCCCGGCCAGGCGCGACGTCGAGCAGTCGAAGAAGCTGCTGGCCGAGGCCGGCAAGGCCGACCATGAATTCGAGCTCATCTCCGTCGACGTCGAATGGCAAAAGAGCACCGGCGACGCCATCGGCGCGCAGATGCGCGAGGCCGGCCTGAAGATCAAGCGCACCGTGCTGCCGGCCGCCACCTTCTGGAACGACTGGAGCAAATACCCCTTCTCCTGCACCGAATGGCTCGGCCGCCCGCTCGGCGTCCAGGTGCTGGCGCTGGCGTATAAATCGGGTGCGGCCTGGAACGAGAGCGCCTACGCCAACCCCGAATTCGACACCCTGCTCGACAAGGCGCTGGCGACCCCGGACGCCAAGGCGCGCAAGGAGACCATGGGCAAGATCGAGCAGAATTTGCGCGATTCAGGCATCATGATCCAACCCTACTGGCGCTCGGTCTACCGGACATATCGCAAGGGCGTCGAAGGCTGCGAACAGCACCAGGCGCTGGAGCAGCACTTTGAGAAGGTTTGGATTGAGTCTTGAAGCGTCGGCGCTCCTTCAAGTGCCGCGCTGGCCGGTGGATCGCTGCGATCATCTGCGGGTTGGAAGTGGCCGGCGCGAATGCCGGTGAGGCAGTTGCCTGAGCCCGCGCCGGCCACTGGCGACCTGATAAGGGTCCGCCGCCCGAGTTTTCTATCGCTCCGAGTCTGCGCGATCAACCAGGCCGGACTTTTGGTACGGAAGCGGACAAAGGCTCACCGCGCCGGCCTCAGCAGCGTCCAGATCCAGCCAACAAAGGTCAGCACCAGGAACGGATAACCGGCGGCGGGCAGCGGCGCCGAGGTTGGCAGCAAGGGCGCGCCCCAGAGGATCATGCAAGCCGAGACGACAAACAGCACCGCGGCCACGAGCGCGGTGAGCCGCATCCACAGGGCAAAAGTCTTCGGCGCGCTGACCATGACCAGTGCTGCCGCCCAAAGCGAGATGCCGCCGACATAGGAGGGCACGCTGGCCTCCAGTCCCGCCGCATTGCCGGCAAGCAGCAGGCTCTCGCCGGCCAGGAAAGTCAGGAATCCAGCCGCTACGCTGTCATTGCCCAGCCGCTGGTATTTCATGGTCAGCAGCGCGGTCGCCACCACGAGTGCCACGCCGTCGATCGTCCAGAGCGTTTCGCGCAGCGGGGCGCTGGCGACGAAGGTGCCGGCTAGGCCGAAGGCGCCGCCGATGGCGAGGCCGATCGCGGCGATGGTGTCTGAAGTGGTGCGCATTTGATGTCTCCCCAAGCTGGCTCGAGGATACCGCAGGACGGTGTCTGATCCAATGCTCGCCGATGGCGAGGCGCTCTCACCTGTTTGACTTTCCCGACGCGGCTCCAGTGTCAGCCCGAAATCGACAAGGCGTGAAGGCAGAGACTGTCGAGAGAGCGGTCCGCAGTCGACAAAGTCAGCCTTGCCCGAGAACCGATATCGGCAAATCGCAGCAAGCACCTTTACGCTTGCCTTGAAGGCAGCCTACTTTGGCAAATAGTAGCCGCTCGTGGGCACAGAATGTCGGTACTGCCTTTCCTGAGAATTTACGCGCCGCTCAACGCGGTGCTGGCTGCCCCTGGGCTTCTGGTGGTGGCTGCGCTCACGACACCGAACCTGTCCGGACGAAGCAGACTGGCTCTGACCGCACTGCTCGCGGTCATTTGGGGCGCCTATCTTCTGCAGATGGCCGCGACGCTGCTCAAGCACCGGGCGGGAGACCTTCGGGACAGGACGCCGGCAATCGCCATCGATGTGCTCGCGGTTTTGGTTCCACTCGCCGCATTTCTGCTCGGCGGCACGCCCGACTGGAGCCTCTACTGTGGTGTCTGGCTGCTGAAACCGCTGCGCGACTCGACCTTCTTCCCGGTGCTGGGCAGGGTGCTGGCCAACGAAGCGCGCAACCTGATCGGCGTCACCACGCTCTTCGGCGTCGTTCTGTTTGGTGTCGCACTCGCCGCCTATGTCATCGAGCGCGACATCCAACCGGAAAAGTTCGGCAGCATCCCCGAGGCAATGTGGTGGGCGGTGGTCACGCTGTCCACCACCGGCTATGGCGACCACATTCCGCAAACCTTCGCCGGCCGCGTCCTTGCCGGGGCGGTCATGATGACTGGCATCGGCATCTTCGCGCTCTGGGCCGGCATTCTTGCCTCCGGCTTCTATCAGGAAATCCGTCGCGAGGATTTCGTCCGCAATTGGCAATTGGTCGCCGGCGTGCCCTTGTTTGAGAAGCTCGGCCCGGCCGTGCTGGTCGAGATCGTGCGCGCGCTAAGACCTCGCAACTTGCCGGCGGGCGCCGTGATCTGCCGCAGTGGCGAGACCGGGGATCGGATGTTCTTCGTCGTGGAGGGGCGCGTCAGCGTCGCGACGCCGAACCCGGTGGAGCTTGGCCCTGGCGCCTTCTTTGGCGAGATGGCGCTGATCAGCGGCGAACCGCGTTCGGCGACCGTCAACGCCGCGACAGCGGTCTCCCTCCTGTCGCTGCACGCGGCGGATTTCCAGATGCTGTGTAGCAGCAGCCCGGAGATCGCGGAAATCATCCGCAAGACCGCGCTCGAGCGCCGCGGCGCGGCACCGATGGCTTGATCCCAATCGTGCAGCTCCACCGCCGCGCTGGCAGGGTGCGCGCTGCCTCCGGCAGCTCCCACCCGGACTTGTGCTCGCATCGACCAACCGGGTCGATGCGTTCGGCCGAAGGCCGAACCGCTTAGTCCCCCATCTTAAGCGCCTGGATAAACGCCTCCTGCGGGATATCGACCTTGCCGAACTGCCGCATCCGCTTCTTGCCTTCTTTCTGCTTGTCCAGCAGCTTCCGTTTGCGCGAGACGTCGCCGCCGTAGCATTTGGCGGTCACGTCCTTGCGCAGCGCCGAGATGGTTTCGCGGGCAATGACCTTGCCGCCGATGGCGGCCTGGATCGGGATCTTGAACAGATGGTTCGGGATCAGCTCCTTCAGCTTCTCGCACATCTGCCGGCCGCGCTTTTCCGCCGCCGTGCGGTGCACCAGCATGGAAAGCGCGTCCACCGGCTCCTCATTGACCAGGATCGACATCTTGACGAGGTCGCCCTCCTTGTAGTCGGTGAGGTGATAGTCGAACGAAGCGTAGCCCTTGGAGATCGACTTCAGCCGGTCGTAGAAATCGAAGACGACTTCGTTGAGCGGCAGATCATAGATCAGCATGGCGCGCTTGCCGACATAGGAGAGGTCGGCCTGGATGCCGCGCCGGTCCTGGCAGAGCTTCAATATGCCACCGAGATAGTCGTCGGGGGTCAATATCGTGGCGCGGATCCACGGCTCCTCGATCGCCGAAATCTTCACCACGTCGGGCATGTCGGCCGGGTTGTGCAGCTCCTTCATCGAACCGTCGGTCAGAGCCAGCCGGTAGACGACGCTCGGTGCCGTGGCGATCAGGTCGAGGTTGAACTCGCGCTCCAGCCGCTCCTGGATGATTTCGAGATGCAGCAGGCCAAGGAAGCCGCAGCGATAGCCGAAGCCGAGGGCCGCGCTGGTTTCCATTTCAAAGGAGAAGCTGGCGTCGTTGAGGCGCAATTTGCCGACCGCGGCGCGCAGATCCTCGAAATCGGCGGCGTCGACCGGGAACAGGCCGCAGAACACCACCGGCTGCGCCGGCTTGAAGCCGGGCAGCGCCTTGGCAGTTGTGCGCTTGTCCTCGGTGATGGTGTCGCCGACGCGCGTGTCGGCGACTTCCTTGATCGAGCCGGTGAAGAAGCCGAACTCGCCGGGGCCGAGCTCGTCGACATTGATGCGGGCCGGGGTGAAAACGCCGGTGCGCTCGACCAGGTGCTTGGCGCCGGTGCCCATCATGCGGATGGTCTGGCCCTTCTTCAAAACGCCGTCGATGACGCGCACCAGCACGATGACGCCGAGATAGGCGTCGTACCAGGAGTCGACCAGCATCGCCTTCAGGGGTGCGGTCGCATCGCCTTCGCGCGGCGGCGGCAATTGGTGGACAATGGCTTCCAGCACGTCGGGAATGCCCAGCCCGGTCTTGGCCGAGATCAGCACGGCGTTGGAGGCGTCGATGCCGATCACCTCCTCGACCTGCTCGCGGATGCGCTCGGGCTCGGCGGCCGGCAGATCGACCTTGTTCAGCACCACGACGATCTCGTGGTTGTTGTCGATAGCCTGGTAGACATTGGCCAGCGTCTGCGCCTCGACGCCCTGGGAGGCGTCGACCACCAGCAGCGAACCCTCGCAGGCGGCCAGCGAACGCGACACTTCATAGGCGAAGTCGACATGGCCGGGTGTGTCGATCAGGTTGAGGATATAGTCCTCGCCATTGTTGGCGCGGTACTTCAGCCGCACCGTCTGCGCCTTGATGGTGATGCCGCGCTCGCGCTCGATGTCCATCGAGTCCAGCACCTGCTCCTTCATGTCGCGCAGCTCCAGCCCGCCGGTCAGCTGGATCAGCCGGTCGGCAAGCGTGGATTTGCCATGGTCGATATGGGCGACGATGGAGAAATTGCGGATGTGGTCGAGGGGCGTGCTCATGGCGCGCGTTTAGCAGGGGTGGCTTGCCCGAGCAAGCGGCAGGCTGCCGCCGCACATCTGGTGCGGCCCGTTGCCCGGCAAGCCGTACAGCCGTTGCCGCGAAAGCAGAGCAGGCCGCTGCCGGGGCGAGTGGTGCGGGCGCTTGTCGCCTTTCCCCCGGATTCCTCGAAAAATCGATAAATTTTAACCACACGCGTTAGAGCATAATTTGTGATCGGCATGTTAGCGGAGGGAAATATCTGATGTAAGGACGAAGGCATGCGGGGGCTTGCAGGCAGTTTTATCGAGTCGCGGAGCGGCTCGTTCGCACCGATACTTGTTCTCGCCATGATACCGCTGATCACCGCGGTTGGCTTTTCCGTCGACTACACCTCCGCGGTCCAGACCAGGTCGAACGAGCAGGCGGCACTCGACGCCGCGATCCTGTCCATCACCACGATGGATACCACGTCGACGAAGCCGCAGCGCCAGGTGGTGCTCCAGGATACCTACAGAGAAAACGGCGGACGTGGCGCAGCGACCCTGAACAGCTTCGACGTCAGCGCCAACGGCACCGCCACCGCGCAGGCCTCGGCAAGTTTCGCCATGCCTACCGTGTTCATGCAGATCGCCAGGATTCCCACGGTGACGGTCGGCGTCGCGTCGGCGGTGAGCAAGACGCCGGCGCTGGTCGAAGCTACATTCAATGTCGATCGCGTTTCAGGCTACTGGAACAAGACCATGACTCTGTACGGGCTTCCCTACGGTTGGACCTCCACGACCACGCCGACGGCCATGATGAAGGCCAACTATAACTACAAAGCGTATAGTTATTCCTATACGAGCGGTGGTAAGACCTATACCGCTGCCGAGCCGAAAGGTTACGGTACGACAACTATTACCACGGGACCAACCAATACGCTGGTTCAGACCCAACTGTGCACGACAGTAGGATCGACAACCGATTTCACGGCCACTGCGGGAGTTTACAAAAGCACCGCGGTGGCAAAAAGCGGAAAAACGAACGGCTCCACCGTCTATTTCAAGACGACGTGCGCGACCACGAATTCCGCCGGAAACAGCAGTGGCGCAACAATCAACGTGAGCACGATGGACAAGCTCTATCTGCAGATGGATGTGCCATCCGGGCCGGTCAACCCGCTCAGGTCCAACAATACTGACACGTCGAACCGGCTCTACCTCGGCGCCGGGTACAGCACCGCGGCACAAAAGGCCCTGAACCCTTCCAAATACCTCCCCGTCGAGGTTGCCAGCAACACGGTCGTCGACATCTTCGCCGTGGTGCCCTGCAGCGAGACCAGCGATCAGGCATGGGAAGACGGCGGCAATAATCCTCCACTGCCAGACGTTACGAACGCCGACTTCTTCTACAGCGTGATGGGCAAGTGCGACTTCAACAAGCGACCGTCCGACACGCTGCTGACGCAGTAAACGCTGCGATCTCCCTCCTTGTGGGGTAGATGGCCGGCAGGCCAGAGGGGGGTGCTGTCCCTCCGGCTTTGCCTGGGATCTCCCGAACCTTCATCACAAACCTGTGAGCGCTGTAACGAAGGCGCCGACAGCGGCGAAGTGGGGATATCAGCGGTGCTTCCAGGCGCCGCTGCCCACGGAGCAAGCCGATGTCCCGCAAGTTCGTCACAGTGTCCAGCCTCTCGGCGCTTGCGCTGGCGGCGTCGCTCGGTGCGGCGGCCGCGCAGCCGCTCAGCGTGGTCGAGCTGTTCACCAGCCAGGGCTGCTCGTCCTGCCCGCCGGCCAACGCCAATCTGATCAGGGTCAAGGACCAGCCCGGCGTGCTGGCGCTGTCGTTCAACGTCACCTACTGGGACTATCTCGGCTGGAAGGACATTTTTGGAAAACAGGAATTCACCCGGCGCCAGGTCAGTTACGAGCCGGCGCTCGGTCATGATGGGCCGTTCACGCCGCAAGTGGTGGTCAACGGTCATGCCGATGTCGTCGGCGCCGCACCCGGCGAGATCGAAAAGCTGATCTCGGTGAGCGGCCGGACGAGCGGCCCGGCATTGTCGCTCGATGGCGGCAAGATCAGCATCGGCGCCGGCGCCGCACCTGGCGGCCACGCCGATGTCTGGCTGGTGCGCTATGCCAAGGGCATCGTCGAGGTGCCGGTGTCGCGCGGCGAAAACACCGGCCGCACCTTGCCGCACGCCAATGTCGTGCATGCGCTCGAAAAACTCGGCGGCTGGACCGGCGCGGCCGCGACGTATCCGCTGCCCGCCGCATCCGGCGGCCTGAGCACGGCCGTGCTCGTGCAGTCGCCCGGTGGCGGACCGATCCTGGCTGCCGCGACCGACTAGATCGCGCTTCGACAAGAGATTGCGCAACGCCGCATGGAGCGGCGCCGCATAGCACGGCCGCCAAGAGGGCGCGCCTTCACGACCAACCCCAAGGAGAACATCATGACCATTTCCCGCCTGACGCTGCCGGCGCTCGCTCTCGCTCTGTGCTCGACGGTGCTGTTTGCCGGCGGCATCGCCCGTGCCGACGACGCGACCAACGCGATGAAACCGGCTGCAAATGCCATGAAACCTGCAACGGATGCGATGAAGCCTGCCGACCCGATGGCCACCAACGCCATGAAGCCGGCCGCCGACGCCATGAAGCCGGCGACGGATGCGATGAAACCGGCAACGGATGCGATGGCTCCGGCCAACTAGTTCTGCCGTGTCTCAGCCGTTCATTCACAAGGGCGGCCCTTGGCGCTGCCCCTCACCTGCCCGCCGGCATCGTCTCCCCGTATAGAGACGGGGAGAGGGGCGCTCATCGACGGTTTCGCCAATCATCGGTGTTGCAGGTAGAAACGCCGGCGTCGCGGCCAGTCGCTCTCTCCCCGTTTTACGGGGAGAGATGTCCGGCAGGACAGTGAGGGGCAGCGCTGACGGTAAGATTCCGCATTCGGCGCACACGAATGTGAGCCTGTTCCGCAACTCACGCATCGCGCCATCGTAACTGATCCAATAGACTGATCCCAATGGAAGCCACAGGAGTGCAGCCATGACCGATATCAAGCACAAGAGTTCGTTTGGGTATATCAAAGGTGCGCTCGCCGCCCTGGCACTTGCCGCCGCTGGCGCTGCCTTCTGGCTGACGCCGGCGGTTTCGGCCGAGGACGCGGTGAAGATCCCGCCGCCGGCAATCGACGAGAAGGCGGCCACCGGCACTGAAAAGGCGATCTTCGCCGGCGGTTGTTTCTGGGGCGTGCAGGGCGTCTTCCAGCACGTCAAGGGGGTCACCAGGGCTGTCTCCGGCTACTCCGGCGGCGACAAGGACACCGCCGTCTACGAGACGGTCGGCTCAGGCCGCACCGGGCATGCCGAATCCGTCGAGATCACCTACGATCCATCGAAAATCACCTATGGCCAGCTGCTGCAGGTGTATTTTTCGGTCGCCCACAACCCGACCCAGCTGAATTTCCAGGGTCCGGACTCCGGCACGCAATACCGCTCGACGATCTTCGCCGAAAACGATGCACAGAAGAAGATCGCGCAAAGCTACATCGCCCAGCTCGACCAGGCCAAGGTGTTCCCGGAGCCGATCGTCACCACGCTGGAAACCGGCAAGACCTTCTATCCGGCCGAGAATTACCATCAGGATTTTCTGACGCTGAACCCGACCTATCCCTACATCGTCTACAACGACCTGCCCAAGGTGGCGAATTTGAAGGCACTGTTCCCGGCGCTCTACAGCGACAAGCCGGTGCTGGTGCTGTCGGCGAGCAATTGAGTCGGCTTTATTGAGGAGGCGTCGGCGGGACAGCACCCCCCTCTGCCCGGCAGGCCAGAGAGGGGTGCCTCGCGCCTGCATCGGCAGGTCAATCATACGTCAGATCCGTCGCCTTGCCGCCGAACACCCGGTAGGCATAGAACGAATAGAAGATGATGACCGGCAGCACGACCACGGTGCCGGCGAGGATGATGGCCAGGCTCTCCGGCGCGGAAGCCGCTTGCCATATGGTCAGGCGATCCGGCACCACGAACGGGTAGAAAGACCAGGCGAGACCGGCAAAGCCGAGCGCGAAGATGGCGGCCAGCGTCAGGAACGGCATCAGCGAATGGCGGTCGTCGGGCTTCGGCAGATGGAAGGTCTGCCGCCACAGCCACAGGAACAAAAGCGCCGACAGGATCGGCAGCGGCGACAGATAAAGCATTTCCGGCCAGACGAACCATTTGTCGAAGATGCGCGGGCTGGCGAAGGGCGTCGCCAGCGACACCGCCGCCATGCCGAGCGCGGTCAGCACCAGCGCGGTGCGCAGCCAGCGCACCGCTTTCTTCTGCAATTCGCCTTCGGTCTTGTAGATCACCCAGGCGGCGCCCATCGCCGCGTAGGCGGCGGCAAGGCAGAACGCCACCAGCACGCCGAAGGCCGTGCCGCCGAGGCCGACGTCGAGCCCGAGCACATAGACGCCCAGCATATAGCCCTGCGCCAGCGAGGCGATGAGCGAACCCAGGAAGAAGATACGGTTCCAGCGATGCTTGCGGCCAGCTGGCACCTTGGCGCGGAAATCGAAGGCGACGCCGCGCAGGATCAGCCCGAGCAAAAGCACGAAGACCGGAATGTAGAGCGCCGTCAGGATGACGCCATGCGCCAGCGGGAAGGCGACCAGCAGCAGGCCGACGGCCAGCACCAGCCAGGTCTCGTTGGCGTCCCAGAACGGGCCGATCGCGGCAATCATCGTATCCTGTTCGGCGTCTTCAGCGGCGGCGAACAGAATGCCGATGCCGAGATCGAAACCGTCGAGAATGACGTAGATCAGGATGGCGAGGCCCATCAGGCCGGCGAAGATCAGCGGAAGCGCGGTTGGCCAGTCGAAGCTCATCTTTTTCTCCTCACTCACCAGAGCCGGCTAATCGCGATGTGATCGGATGGGGCTCTATCGAGGCTTCAGATCGATTGCCGAAGTCGGCGCCGCCCCTCATCACCCTGCCGGGCACTTCTCCCCGTATAGGGACGGGGAGAAGGGGGCTGGCCGCAATCTCGGCGCTTTTCTTGCAACGCTGGTGATTGGCGAAACCGTCGATGCGAGCGCCCCTCTCCCCGTCCCTATACGGGGAGAG
>NZ_RZTB01000143.1:0-5611 GCF_003997735.1 Mesorhizobium sp. M7A.F.Ca.MR.148.00.0.0
CCCGTCACTATACGGGGAGAGATGTCCGGCAGGACAGTGGGGGGCAGCGCCAACGTCAACGATTGCCGCGTTCGGCTAGGAACTCATGACGCCGTAGCGCAGCAGAATAAGCGCGCCGACCCCAAACCCCATCTCTCTCGATAAACGCCAGCACCACCACGTGCGGGGCAGCGCAGTAAACGAGCCTGGCCTTGCGGCCCGTCTTCGTCGTCGCGCGGCCTGCGTTCAGGTCGACGGTGATGTCCTCATAGCCCAGCACCTCGCGATCGAGCGGATAGACGGCCTTGTAGACGGCTTCCTTGGCGGCAAAGAGGATGCGGCCGGCAAGATGCCGGTCGGCTGCGTCCGTGCGGTCCGCGGGCGTTGTCACGAGCGCCAAAATATCATCCGGGAGAGGCTGCGCGGGCTCGACGTCGATGCCGAGCGAGGCGATATCGCCAATCGGGGCAACCGCCGCCACGGCCATGTCGTCGTCGTGAGCGAGCGAACCGGTTATCCCGTCGGGCCAGACCGGCGCGCCGGTTGGCGTGCGCAGGATGGCGAGGTCGCCGGCGCCAAGCTCCGCCAGCAGTCCGTGCGCGATCCACCGGGCCGCGCCGCTGGCGCGCCGCATGACAGGCCGACGCGCGGGGATGGAATGCGCTTCTCCAGGCAGCAGATGGGCCTCGTCGCCGTCGCGGATCACCCGGCATCCGATCCGGACACCCGATGGTGCGATGGCGGCGATCGCTTCGGCCAAGGCGATTTCCTCGGGCAGCCGCGTCACGGCTCGTGCGTCCGTGCCGGCAAAGCGAGATCGGCGATCATTTCGCCGTCCTCGTCGAGCCCTTCTTCGACGAAACCGGCGCTGCGATAGAGGTTTCGCGCCGCATCGTTCTCCGGTTCGTAGCAGATCGAGACGTGGCTGATGTGGCCGAGCCCCCGGATTTCGTCCAGCACTTCGCGCAACGCGGCCTTGCCATAGCCTTTGCCCTGCTGGGCGCGGTCGATCATGAAGCGGTAGATGCGCGCCTCGCCGTCATCCTCGGGCGCCTCGTACATCAGGAAACCGACGACACGGGTCCCAGCCATGACGACGCGTGGCCGCGCGTCTTCGTCAGTCCGGGCTTCTTCCAGCGACGCCGCATTGCCGGCGACGAAATCTCTCTGCTCCGGGGCGAGTTCCAGGGCCGTGACCAGGGCACGGTTGGCCTCGGTCACGGCAACGAGACGGATGTCTCCGGTGTTCAAGCCGATGCCCTTCTTCAAGCCGATGCCCTGGCCGATACCTTGGAGCCATCGTCGGTGATCGGCTCGACGAAGCGGTGCAGCTTGGCCGGGTTGCCCCTCCATATGGAGTTGGGCTCCAGCTCTTCGCCCTTCATGACGAAGGAGTCGACATCGACCACCGAGCCTTCGCCCATGACGACGCCGTAGTGGACAAAGGCTGAAGGTCCGAGCGTGCAGCCCTTGCCGATGCGGATGAAGTCGGACTTGAAAGCGCCTTCCTCCAGCGAATGGGCCTGGATGACGCAGCCCTCGTTGAGGGTGGCGTCGTCGCCGATCTCCACCAGCGAGCGTTCGGTGAGGTTGCTGCCGCCGTCATAGACACGGCTGCCGATCTTGACGCCCAGCATGCGCAGGATCATGGGCCGGAACGGCGTGCCGGCGAACAGCCGCACGATCGGCGAATCCGCCAGCTTCCAGTGGCGCTCGTGGCGCCAGAACGCGACGTCGTAGATCGTCGTCATCTGCGGCTTCAGCCGGCCGAAACCAAGGCTTGCCCGTTCCACGAAGATGTAGAACGGAATGGTGATCGCCGAGGTCAAAAGCACGGCGACGAACAGCGCGACTTCAGCCCATTCGGTGTAGTAGTTCAGCGCCCGGTCCCAGATCGCCAGCGTGGCGAACAGCATGACCCATTGCGTTGCCACGAACAGCAGGATCGTCACCAGATTGTGGCGGTTCTTGTGCGGGATGCGCCGGCGCCGGTCGTCTTCGTCGACGCCCGCGATGAGTTCCTTGTCGCGGTTCACTATGCGCGGGATTTCAAAGGCAGGGGAACCCAGAAGCCCGACATTCTCGCGCCGCGGCCCGTCGATGGGGATCATCACCTTGGTGCCGAGCAGGACGTTGTCGCCGGTGCGCCCGTCCGGCGGATAGTAGATGTTGTTGCCGAGATAGTTGCGCTCGCCGATCCTCGTCGGCTCGAGCCGGAAGGCGGAGGCGGATTTGTGCATGTTGATCATGAACAGCCCGTCCGACACCATGGTCTCGGTGCCGATCTCGCACAGAAGCGGGTTTTCGTGCTGCTGGTTGGAGCCGAAATTGGAGCCGGTCTGCACCACCTTGTTGAGGTTCCAGCCGATCGCTCTCATGTAGTGCACGATGGCCGAGCTGTCGCCGGCCAGCAGGCCGAGCACGCGGGAGTTGCTGGAGAATTCAGCGACCGTCTGCAGCCAGTAGCGGAAGCCGTACAGCGTGTAGGTGCGGCCTGGCTTCAACAGCAGGCTGACCAGGCGCGGTACCAGCGTCGCCGCCAGGAAGGATGCGGCGATGTAGCCGAACAGCGTGACCGTGGTGCCGATCGCGACGACGCCGATGGTTTCCTGGTAATCGTCGCCGACGTTTTCCCAATAGCTGTGGAACAAAAGCGGCAAGGGGGTGACGATGGCAAACAGTCCGATCAGCTGAACCGCCTCGAACAGGAAGCGCCGGATGTTGGACGGATCGACATTGCGCACCTTGCAATAGTCGGCCGTGGTCGGCACGGCCGGCGAGCCATGCCAGCGTTCGCCGTCGGGAATGCTTTGGCCGCGGTGCAGCGAGGACGAATGGCCGAGCTGGGCGCCGTCGCCGATCCGGGTGTCGATGTCGAGCGTCGAGCCGACGCCGACGAAGGCATCGCGACCGATGGTCAGCGGCCCGGTGTGGATATAGCCGGACTGCGCCCGGAAGCCGAGGATCATGGATTCCTTGCGCAGGATGGTGTTGGCGCCGATCGAGATGAGATCGGTGCAGACGGGCACGGATTTCGATTCGATGACGGCGTTCTTGCCGAGCTTGGTGCCGAGAAGCTGCAGATAGATGCTGTAGAGCGGGCTGCCGCGGAACAGCACGACGGGGGCGGTGCGGATCAATGTCTTGACCACCCAGAAGCGGAAGTAACGCACGCCCCAGATGGGAAACGCCTCCGCCTTCCAGCGGCCGACCAGCACCCATTTGGCGAGGACGGCAAAGCCCGACATGCCGAAGAACACGGCGGCCGAAAGCGCCACGCACCTGATGTAGAGCTGCAGCGGATCGTCGAGCGCGTCATACATCCAGTTGAGGCCGTCATTGACCGCCCACAAGGCGCCATAGCTGTAGAGCGCGTAGAACAGCAGCTGTGCGGCGCCGCAGGTCCAGTAGGCGAAATTCGAGGCCCGGCGGGTGAGGACGGGCTCGTTGGTGGCCGTCGTCATCTCATCCGCCACGCCCAGGTGAAGCGCCAGCCGCGCCACGGTCGGATGGAGATAGATGTCGCGCATCGACGCCGTCGCCCATTCCTTCCTGGTGCGCAGGCGGGCGCAGAAATGCGCCATCAGCAGCGAGTTGGCGCCGAGATCGTCGAAGAAATTGTCCTCGACAGACACTTCGTCGAATTTCAGTACGGCGGCCAGCGCGTCGGCCAGGAAACGCTCGTCGTCATTGCCGGGCGCCACCATGGCGCGATCGACTGAGAGCCGAACGTTTGTCGGCTTCGGCAGCTGGCGCAAATCCACCTTGTTGGAGACCGTCATCGGGATAACAGGCAGTTCCTCGAGGTAGGAGGGCACCATGTAATCCGGCAGCCGCCGCTTCATCGTCTTGGCGAGGTCCGCGCGGGGGATCGCTACGCCGGTCTTCGCCGCGAAATAGGCGACGAGTTCGACGCGGCCGGGCTCGATCTCCCAGGTGGTGACGGCGGCTTGCGCGATTTCGGGCTGGTCGAGCAGCACCGCCTCGATCTCGCCGAGCTCGATGCGGTAGCCGCGGATCTTCACCTGGGTGTCGATGCGGCCGTTATACTCGATCTCGCTTTGGTCGTTGATGCGGCCAAGGTCGCCCGTCCGGTAGATGCGCTTCGACGGGTTGTTCGGCAGGCCGACGAAATCGGCGATGAATTTCTGTTCGGTCAGGTCGGGCCTGTTGAGATAGCCGACCGCGAGCCCGATGCCGGCAATGCCGATCTCGCCCAGTTCGCCGGGCTCGGCAAGCTGCGGCAGCGATGCGTCGAGAATGACGATGGAATAGGTCGGCAGCGGCGCGCCGATGGTGACGGGACTGTCCGGCGTCAGCGCGCCCATGGTTGCGGTGACGGTCGCCTCGGTCGGGCCGTAGGTGTTGAGGATCTGTCGGCCCGGCTTCGACCAGCGCACCACCAGATTGTGCGGGCAGGCCTCGCCGCCGACCAGCAGCGTGCGCAGGCTCGGCACATCGGATGTCATCGACGACAGCAGCGTCGGGCTGCAGGCGATGCAGGTGATGTCGTGGAGGCGCAGGAAATCGGCCAGTTCCTCGCCCACCAGCGGCATCTGGCCCGGTGCCGGCACCACCGTCGCGCCGGCGACGAACGGCACCCAGATCTCTTCGGAGGAAAAGTCGAAGGCAATGGTCATGCCCTGATAGACGCGGTCGCCCGGCCGGTAGCCGTAGGAGGCGGCGGCGACGCGGATGAAGTTGACGAAACTCTGGTGCTTGATGACCACGCCCTTGGGCTTGCCTGTCGTGCCCGAGGTGTAGAGGATGTAGCAGGTGTCGTCCGATGAAGCGGCCTTCGCATGCGGCTTCAGCGGCGCGTCGGACTGTCTGGAGATTTCGGCGGCAGTGCTGTCGATCAGCAGATGCGGGACCGGCAGCTGACCGGCGCGCGACGCATAGGCGGCGATGGTGACGATCAGGCTGACGCCGGCGTCCTCGATGATGAGCGCCATCCGCTCCTCGGGGAAGGCGGTGGCCAGCGGCACGAAGGCAGCGCCCGCCTTCATCACGGCGAGCAGCGCGACATAGGTCTCCGCCGAGCGGTCGAGAATGAGCCCGACGCGGTCGCCCGGCCGCACGCCGCGCTTGACCAGCAGGCGGGCGAACTGGTTGGCCCGGCTGTCCAGTTCCCGATAGGTCCAGACACGCCCGTCGGAGATCACCGCCGGCAGCGCTGCAAACATGTCGGCGAGCTGTTCGAAGACGGTGTCGAGCCGCTCGCCGGGCAGGCCTTGCCGGGCAAAGTCGGCGCCCGTCAGGATCTGCCCGCGCCTGGCTGTCGCGGGGGCCGTTCTTACCGGCGCGTCGACACTTGCCAGGCCGCTTTCCAGCCCCGATCGTTCCGCGTCCAGTTCGGCGATATCGACACCGTGATCCATTTCCATGCTTTCCCGTCCAGGCCGGGCATCGCCCGGCACGGCCATTTTTCCAGTTGTTGTGGGATGCTTATGCCATCCGATCTTTTCGGCAGTTTTTCCGAACTGTTGAATATTGTTTCTGAACTGTGTCTGGGCGGGGCTTTTGGCCCTCTTGTTGGGCTTGCAGGGGAGGGAAGCCTCCGCCCGTCGAGCGCTACGGCGCCCCCCTCTGGCCTGCCGGCCATCTCCCCCACTTGTGGGGAGATTGGCAG
>NZ_RZTB01000143.1:5621-12576 GCF_003997735.1 Mesorhizobium sp. M7A.F.Ca.MR.148.00.0.0
CTGTTGAATATTGTTTCTGAACTGTGTCTGGGCGCTCCTTTGACCCTCCCTTGGCGGCGCTTGCCGGGCGCGCTCGGCGGCAACGCCAGAGGCGTGCGCCCAGCGTTTTTCTGGAACCAGCCTTGAGGCCCCGCATTCTATGAGCAGGGACTTAAGGAGCGTGTCGTGAAAGCGGTTTTGGGACTGGTCTGCGGCTTCGTGCTGACCCTTGCGGTCTTCGGCAGCGGACTGGGTTTTGCGGCCTGGCTGCTTGCCGCAAAGCCGCCGCGCCAGGCGACAGCCACCGTCAGCGTGGCGGAACTGTGGACCAAAAAGGCGCGGCCGGTGAACAAGGCCGGGCAAGGCCTCGAACGCCTGCCGGCCAAACAGTCCGCGTCGCCCGACATCCCCGCCAAACCGCAGGAAACACCGCCCGACCCGACGGTCACCGGCGCCATCGCGCCCAAGGCAGCCGACCTGCCGCCTCCGCATCTCGCCTGGTGCGCCAGCCGCTATCGCTCCTACCATCCGGACGACAACAGCTATCGCTCCTACAGCGGGCAGCTGCGACGCTGCATCTCGCCCTATCTCCAAGCCGCCGGCCAGCCTGTCCCGCCGGTTGCCGGCGATGGCGACGAAAACGGCGCCGGCCTGGGCGTCTACGTTGCCGATAATGGCGGCGAAGCACTTTCGGCCGACCATGTCGATTACTGCTTCAGCCGCTACCGCTCCTATCGCCCGGAAGACAATTCCTACCAGCCCTATTCCGGCGGCCCGAGACGGCAATGCCAGTAGCCCCGCGCGCCGCCCGGCATGGCGATCCGATCGCGCGGATTTTCCGGAGCGTCCGCATTGGCGCGGCGTTCAACCCCTGACCCAAGGAGGACTGACCATGAGCGACGACCGGGAGGACAGAATTCGTGAGCGCGCCTACCACATCTGGGAACGGGAAGGCCGCATGCAAGGCGACCCCGAACGGCACTGGCACCAGGCCGAGGCCGAGATCGACCGCGAGGCAGCCCTGCCGCTGACGGCGGATGACGCACTGCCCGAAACCGGCGAGATCGCCAGCACCGATGTGCTGGAGGTCGAGGCGCTGGCGGTGCGCACCGGCATATCGGGCGACGAGGCGCAGGAACTGCTCGACCGCCTGGGCAACGACCGCGCGGCAATCGAGCAGGCCGCCCGCAGCCTCAAGGCCAAAAGGCGGCGAAACCCCGATGAGGGACTGGCGAAATGATCGGAAGCTGAGAACGGAAAATACCGCTGGATTGCGCGGCGGCCCCGAAAGCCCGCGCCTCTGGCGGAGGACGCGGGCCGATCGGACGGCCGATCTTCGGCAGGCGATGGAGGGCACCACCTGCCGCACAGATCAACAATTAGCTATGGCTAATGTTCCGTCAAGTTGGATCTGAATTTACTTTCGTTGAAATGTCGGCCTCCACCGCAGTTGCGCCGCTGGCCTTTGGTCGGGAATGCATGTGTCCGGGGCAGGCAGTTTGTGTCGATGCCGATAGGAATTTTTTCTTGACGGGTGAGGGCAGCTATGCTACATTTCTGCCTATGGTGCTGATTTGCGCCAGTGACCCGCCGCCCATGCGGGTTTTTTGTTGACCCGCCGCACAGCCGTCACCCGCAAGATCTCTCGCCCGCAAGATGTCTACGCCGCGCGTGGTTCGGCCGGCCTGGGCCTGACCATTGTGGCGAGCACTATGCCGGCGACGATGAAGGCCGCACCGAGATCGTAATCGTGCAAGCCTTCGTCGAGCAGCAGATAGGCGAGCATGGCCACGAACACCGTCTGCAGGTAGAGCAGCATGCTCGCCCGGCTCGCGCCCAGCGTTTGCACGCTTTTGTTGTAGAGATAGTACATCAGGGCGCCGCCGGGGCCCGCCAGATAGGCGAGCGCGAGAAGGCTGTGGGCGTTCATGGCGGAGCGTTCGTCGTTGAACAATTCCCACAAATGGAAAGGCAAGGCAACCAGCGCACCGGCGCCGAGCAGCAGCACCACCATCGGCAGGAGTTCGATGCCGAATTTGGCACGGCGCAAAAGCACGGTGTAGAGGCCCCAGCAGAACGCGCTGCCGACGATCCACAGCTCGCCGGCGTTGAGCTTGAGTTGCAGCAGCGCCGTCAGGTTTCCGTGCGCAACGATGAAAATCATCCCGGCAAGCGCAACCAGCGCGCCAAGCGACTTCCACAGCCCGAGCGGCTCGCCAAGCACGAAACGGGCGAGCACCATCGTCATGACAGGCGACAGCGCCATGATGATGCCGGCCGTGGTGGCGTCGGTGTGGTTGAGGCCGTGGTAGATCATACCCTGGCACAGCGTGAGGCCGATCGCCCCGACGGCGACGACCTCCACGGCGCGCGTTCGCAAAAGCCCGATCATCGCCTCGTGATGACGGTGCACGATCGGCAGCAGGAGGGCGCAGGCAAGCGTCAGCCGCCAGAAGCAGAGCCCCCAGGGCGGCATTTCAGGCGCCACCCATTTGGCCGCGATATAGACACCGGCCGAAAGCAGCCAGCACAGGATGGCGGCCGGATAGCCGGCCAGGGAGGATATGGGGCGCACGGGTTGCGCGGCCTGACACGCTATCGGCATTGCCTGCATGTCATGCCTCCCCCTTCGATGGCCTCGGCCAGACGGGACAACATAACCTGCGTCGTTGGGTCGTGCATCCGTTTTGAGAGGCGAGAAGGAAGCTGCTCGGCCGCCATATGTCTTTCGATGAAGCGAGGAAGGTCTTTCGATACTTGATTCATGCGCCGAGGTCGCAAACTACCATGCCGCTAAGCGTCACAGCATGGACCCAAACCAGCCCCATGCGCCCGCATTGGAGAGGGGGCCAATGCCCAGTTCCGAGAAGAATCCGACGAGCGCCGCGACACCGGCGGATCTCGTGGCCGCACGAGAGGGCAGGCGGCAAAAACTGCGAGCGAAGCGGTGGCTTCCGGCTACTTACTACGGAGGCACCGAAAGCACGTCAATTGAGGCTGCGATCTCGCACGACGGACCTTAGGAGGGCCAGTTACAGCAGCGGTGATAGTGTGAAGTAGTGGCGCTCGGAGTTCGAACTTCTTGCCTTTTTTGCGAAAACGACACCCGAAATTCTCAGGAAACACAAGACTCTGGTGGGGTGATTTACTGTGGAACTTAGCAAAACCCTCAATGCTGGCTCTTGCAGGAGCAATGGTCTCGTGATCGAGTGCTCCAGGTCACCTTCCGAATTTGGTGGGACTCTAAGCAATATCCGGAGGGGCTATGTACCACTACGAAATGTTAGGTGACGAGCGATTTCAGGAATTCTGCCAAGCGCTTATTTCTGCGAGCTTTCCTAACGCTCAATGTCTCCCGGTCGGTCAACCCGACGGCGGCAGGGATGCCTTTCTTATTCACCACCTTAAAGAATCGCGCCCCAAGCATTCGAGGCCAGAATTAATAGTATTTCAGGTTAAGTATGTCAAAAAAACATTAGATAGTCGATCTGAGAGAGAAATGGTTGAGGATGTTATAAATAAAGAGGGAGAAAAAGTCGAAAAATTAAAATCCGCAGGTTTGCAAAAGTACTATTTAATAACTAATATTAAGGGGACTTCTCACCTAGATGTTGGCTCGATTGACCGAGTTAACGGCTTGCTCTCAGAAAAATTGGGGATTGAGGCCTACTGTTGGTGGCGCGATGATCTGGACCGTCGCTTGGATGGAAACTCAAGCGTCAGATGGAGCTATCCCGAGATACTCAAAGCGACGGATCTTCTGGAAGCTTTGGTAAGCGGTGCTCTTGGTGAAGGAGAGGAGCGGAGAAAAGCGGCCATACGGGCATATATGGTTGCTCAGTATGAAGATGATCAGGAGCTAAAATTCAAGCAGACGGATCTCAGAAGTTCCATGACCGAGCTGTTTATAGACCTTCCGATGCATCCATCTGTTGGCTCAATCGATTCTGGTATATCAAAAGCTCCAAAATATTTCTCTATAAGGCAGTCATCTGGTGGTATTTATCATAATTACATGTCTGCCCCGCAAGAAGCGTTGCCTGCTGCAGAGTTCTTACTAAATCAGAATGGCAAGGGCAGTTTGCAGCGAATTGTCTTAGAAGGCGCGCCGGGGCAAGGGAAATCCACTATAACGCAATACATGTGCCAGGTAATGCGGATGCATTTATTGGGGAGAGCCGATGAAGTAAACCAACTACAAAAGCAGTACCAGGAAGCGATGGTACGGATACCATTCCGCGTCGACCTTCGCGACTTGGCAAAATGGGTTTCGGGTATCGACCCATTTCAGCCGAAGGCTTTGGAGTTAGATGAGCGGGAGCCTCGATCGCTCGAGGGGTTCCTGGCGGGTCAAGTTCGGTTTATGTCCGGTGGCCATGATTTTAATGTATCTGATTTAACGGCGGTTACACGAGTCAGTCACCTCTTGCTCGCTCTTGATGGGTTTGACGAGGTCGCGGATATTGAATTGCGGCAACGTCTAGTTCTTGAAATTACAAAGGGCGCAACGCGCCTTATGAATGCTGGTGGCTTTTCCGTGCAGACTATAGTCACAAGCCGACCGGCTGCATTTGCAAAGTCGGTTCGATTTCCTCGTGATCAGTGGTCCTATTTTGAGTTATTGCCGCTAGAGCGACCGCAGGTAGATGGTTACACCACCAAGTGGATGAAGGCGAAAGGCATTAAGTCTGTAGAGCAATCGCAACTGAGGCGTATACTTGATGCCAAGCTCCGAGAGGCCCATACGCAATTTCTCGCGAAAAACCCTATGCAGCTTACAATATTATTGTCGTTAATACATAACCGCGGCACCTCTCTACCTGAGAAGCGAACGGCAATGTATGATGCTTATATGGATATGTTTTTTAGTAGAGAATCAGAAAAGAGCGATATTGTAAGAGAAAATCGAGAACTTCTGATTGATATTCACCGGCATCTAGCGTGGAAACTTCAAACATCTGCGGAGGGCGGAGAGAGTGGAAGTATTGAGCGCGGTGCTCTTCGTAGCATGCTGCTTGTCTATCTTGATTCACAAGGCGAGAGCACCGCTATCGTTACGGACCTATTCAATGGAATCGTTGAGCGGGTTGGTGCAATCGTATCCCGTGTTCAGGAGACGTATGAGTTCGAGGTTCAGCCTCTGCGCGAGTATTTTGCCGCACGGCATCTCTATGAAACTGCTCCCTATTCCCCAGCTGGAGACGAAAAGTCAGGTACAAAGCTGGACAGATTCGACGCGTTGATAAGAAATCCTTATTGGCTCAACGTCGCTAGATTTTACGGTGGTTGCTTTAGCAAAGGAGAAATTTCTGCTCTTGTCGACGAACTTTTTGCCTTGTCGGAAAGCGAACCTTACAAGCTTACTAGTCATCCAAGAAGTATTGCTCTGATGTTTCTTGGAGATTGGGTCTTTACCCAGAATCAGCCGTCAGTTAAGAAGATTATTGCTTTTATATCCGAATACCCGCAGCTGCATCAACTTATATCCGCGATCGATGACGTAGGTATAACATTCTGGACGTCGTTGCCTGAGCGGAGCGGGCGGTCTGAACTTCTCGAAATTCTGTGGAATCGTATGCTATGCACAAAGCTCCTGGATGAGCGTAGGGCTCTGGCTAGTGCTGTAATTCGGAATTCTACGCTCGAGGAGCGTCTATCACGCTGGCGAGCTTCTCGCGGAGTTATATCCGACCGAGACTGGTTTCGACTTGGTAGTTCGTTGGGGATTTTTTCCAACGTTGAACCAAGCAATTGGAATTTGGTCGATGGCGATTTATCGAACGATGCCATTTCAATTCTAATAGATAACGATCAACTTGAGTATCTAGAAAATAGTGACGCTTTCGATATAGCAAAACGTGTCGTGCTAAATGACACAAGACGCTCTATGTATCCGTTAGGAAATCAAAAGGGCAGTCATACTCGCCTGGGGGTTATGACTGAGTTGCTTGGTTACTACCAGTACCTTATAGCTTTGCGCGATGAGTCGGCAGAGCCTGTTCGATATGCTTTACGTTACCGCCAGGATGTGGAGGTTGCAGAACGAAATCGCGCTGCTCACAAGATAGCAGAGCTCAATGACCTAGATCGTGCAGCCATCGAGGCATATGAGCGGTTCCTAAGCACCTCAAGTGCAATTACTTCAGTCTCTATCGAGCCGTGGGTTGACTTGGTTGGGGCATTCCGGGCGGCATGGGGCGACTGCGCCGCAATTGACCGTATAGCATTTGTCGGCGCGGGCGTGCGTTCGAAGAAGATGGACGGGATCGACAGTTTTTTGAAAGGCGCCACCGACCTAGTTCGCGCAGCTCGGTTTGCACGATTAAAGTCTGGCGCGCCTCGGTGGTGGGCTGAGCGTCTGCAGAATCGGCAGGATGGTGTTGAAAGAAAGCGACTGCTGCTGTTGCTTTGGCTATGGGGAAGTTTGAAGACAATAGTCAAAATATCTAGTGTCGTCGCGCAGGTGCTTGACGAGCTAGAGGAGGGCGATTGGGTGGCTTTGTGCCGAGATTTCTCAAGTCTTGAGGAGAGCCGCAGGTCGAGAGAGGATTTGGCAGGGATTGGCGATACGAAACTGCTTGGGATCGTCAGGGGGGGCACTAGGTTGTGTATGTTTGTTGGGCTTCGAGTTCATGCACAATCGCGTCTGGAACTGGGCCTGTCCATATCGAGGCTGGACACGAAGGTTACGCTGCCGGAATTGCAGTTTGCGATGGACGCCGTTTTGGGCGCGTGTCGAGAATCGAATAACTGGGCGGAGTTCCTGCCGCATATTAAGTCATTATATCTAAGAGGTGCCTCGGTGTATAACTATTCGCACCGCCGCGAAGAGCTGAAAATGCCTGTCAGTGTTGCGACGATGATATCTGAAGACGTTGGGAATTTCCCACTGACTCTGGTATCTGCCGCCGACAGCCAACTCAAATCTAACGCGGGAGCTGCGGCCTCAAAGCTTTTGGATATTGCCAATCAGGAA
>NZ_RZTB01000144.1:0-12506 GCF_003997735.1 Mesorhizobium sp. M7A.F.Ca.MR.148.00.0.0
TCAGGCGACCTTTATCAGACCTACGATCTTGGTGACTTGCGCATCACCTCCTTGCGCGATGGCTATGTCGACATGCCGATCGGACGGCTTCGGCAACGCGGCAAGCCATTTGGCGATGAATTGCCGCAACAAGTCGCGTTGGTTGCTGGTCAACTCAGGCTTTCCGTCAATGCCTTCGCGATTGACGATGGAAACGGGATCATCCTGATCGATACCGGCGCCTCGAACGCCTGGCATCCCACCATGGGCCGACTTCCCGAGGCGCTGGACGAAGCTGGCATCGATGTCGGACGAGTCCGTACCGTCTGCTTCACCCACACGCATCTCGACCACATCCATGGTCTTGTGCTTGCCGACGGCCGCGACGCTTTCCCGCGCCTGGCGCGCTTGCTCGTTCCCGGGGAAGAACTCGCCTTTTTTCGCGCCGAAGCGCGGCTCGAACGATTTCACGGCATGGCAGAACCCTTCGAAGCCGGAGACCGTATCGGGACACATGTCGACATTGTCGACGCTCATGGCCATGAAGCGGGACATAGCTGCTTTTGCGTTTCGAGCGGCGGCGAACGCGTTCTGATTTGGGGCGACACCGTTCACGTCCCATCGCTTCAGTTCGATCGACCTGAGGTGACGTGGGAATTCGACGCCGATCAGGACCAGGCGCGCGAAAGCCGGTTGCGGTTGCTGGCGCTTGCAGCCGACGAACATTGTTTCGTTGCCGGCGCGCATCTGGATTCGCCCGGCATCGGCCGCGTCGTCCGATCCGGCGCCAGCTTTCAATTCGAGCCGCTATAATTGAAAAAGGGCGACGCAAGCGCCGCCCCCGGATCCTTGGGAGGATAACTCGAACCGGCGGTCAGGCCGCCTTGACTTCCTCGGCAACGGCGTCGGCCTGACGCGCTGCCTTGAGCACCTTGGCCCACCACGCAACATCGTTGACCAGCGCGGTGGCGGCCTGGTTCAGATGCTCGAGGTCTTCAAGCTTCTTCTCGCCCTGGCGGACGGCGAGGAAATCGCCCCAGGCGATGTGGACGGCCGACTTGACCGGCGCCATCTGCAATTCGACGGCATACAGTCTAAGCTGTTCGACGGCACGCGAGCCGCCGACACTTCCATAACCGACGAAGCCGGCCGGCTTCTTGTTCCATTCATTGGCGGCGTAGTCGATGGCGTTCTTCAGCACGGCCGTCGGGCCATGATTGTATTCGGCGGCGGTGAAGATGAAGCCGTCGAATTCGGCGACCTTCTTCTGCCAGCGCTGTGCCACTTCGTTCTGCGACGGCGCCCAGGCGGAGGATGCGACCTCGTCGAAGAACGGCAGCGGGAAGTCGCGCAGGTCGACGATCTCGACGTCTATGTCGGCATGCGACTTGGCGATTTTGGCGATCCACTGGGTTGGCACATCGGCGAAACGAGCGGCGCGCGTCGATCCGACGACGATGGCAATTTTGGGTTTGGACATAAGGGCTCTCCTTGCACGAAGTACTGGTATCATTTGGATACCTGCGCTATATGAGATACTGCAAACGCGATACACAAGAAGGCACTTTTCTGTTACCGAGGCACCCACACCGCTCCGAAGACTGCCGCGCCATTTCGGAAATCCTGCAGCGCGTCGGCGACAAATGGACCGTTCTGGTCGTCGGCAAGCTGGGCGACGGACCGCTGCGTTTCAACGAATTGCGCGCCGCCGTCGGCGGCATCTCGCAGAAGATGCTGACCACCACCTTGCGCGGGCTGGAGCGTGACGGCTTCGTCACCCGCACCGTGTTTCCAACCATTCCACCGCGCGTCGATTATGAGCTGACCGAGCTCGGCCACGAGCTGCTGATCCCGGTCAGCGCACTGAGCGAATGGGCGCGCGCGAACACCATGCGCGTCAAGGCGGCGCGCGAAAAATTCGACGGCACGCACGCCTGAAACCCTTGCACCGCAAGGGATCCAGCCCGGCACGCAACATCCGGCTTGCCTGATCGGAAATTCTATCTCGGCTGCGCGGATCGTTGCCCGAATGCACGCGCCGTTTTGGCTGGCGGATTGCCGCTCATGCCGTCCCCTGACGGCTGCCGCTCAGGCTCCTGATGCGCGGACATCGCATCGCGCGGCGCCACAGCTATCACACCGTGCGCCCTGCTCGCCGGGAGCCTGTTCCCCATGCGTGCAGGCACCGCGCGAGATATCTTCCTTCACCTCCGCGTAGGCGGTCACGCCGAGCAGGCAGGTCGTCGCGACCAGGGCTGCCACGAGCCAACCGTTCAGCAGATGTTGACGCATTGTCTCTCCTCCGATTGCAGCAGGATCGGGCACCGAGGCAACCATTGGATGTCGCGAAACGTGTCTCCCCGGAGAGGCATGTTACAAATGATCAAGCGTGGGAGAAACGGCTTGCGTCAGCTTTCGGCAGGAACCGCTTTCGGCTTGCCCTCGCCATCCAGCGCCACCATGACGAAATCGGCATGGGTGACCTTCTCCATCAGGTCGGAGAGGTAGCGCTGCGCCCAGGCTTCGACCTTGAGCGTCATCGAGGTGCGGCCGACGCGCTCGACATGGGTGTAGATGCACAGCGTGTCGCCGATCTTCATCGGCTTGGCGAACGACATCTCTTTCACCGCCGCCGTCACCACGCGGCCCTTGGCGCGCTCGGCGGCGCGGATGCCGCAGGCCAGGTCCATCTGCGCCATCACCCAGCCGCCGAAAATGTCGCCGGCTGCATTGGCGTCCGAAGGCATGGCCAAGGTGCGCAGCGTCAGATCGCCAAGCGGCCGTCCTTCAGCGTAGTGCACCATGCGAGAAATCCTTCGAGACCGGCCGCCCTCGATCCCGTATCGTCACGGCGCCCGAAGGTCAACGCGCCACGACATGGCCACAGGGCTCCCGAACCGACAAAAGACCTGCGACAGCCGGGCCGCGGTGTCGGCAGCTTTTTTGCCGGCAGCTTTTCACGATAGGAATTTTTTCTTGACTTGGTGCCCTCAGCTATGGTAGATTTTTGCCTATGGTGCTGATTTGCGCCAGTGATCCGCCCGCACAGGCGGGTTTTTCGTTTGATGCACCGTCAGCCAACGCCCCGCGAAGGCTCCGTTAACCCGAGTTGGTGGGCTCTGGCATGGCGGTGAGTGGAAGACGGCAGTTCGCATCACCCGGCGAAGGTCGATCAGAAATAGCGCCTGAGGTTCGTGCGAATACGATCGAGCACGCTGTCCCCGGAAAGGTCTGGAGAAAATTCCTTGCCCGTGATCGCCTCATAGGCCTGCGCGTACACTCCGGAAGCCTGTTCGACGATCTCGTCCGGAATCTTCGGAATAGGGTCGCTATAGGGATCGCAGCGCGCCGAGACCCACGAGCGGATGAAATCCTTGTCAAAACTCTCCGGCCGGCTGCCGCTGGCGAGCGCCTGTTCGTAACTCGATGCGATCCAGTACCGGCTGCTGTCGGGCGTGTGGATTTCGTCGGCAAGAATGATGGTGCCGTCCTTGTCGGTGCCGAATTCGTATTTCGTGTCGGCCAGGATCAGGCCGCGCTCAGTGGCGCGCTGCTGGCCGCGGGCGAACAGCCGCAAGGCGTAGTCCGATACGGTATCCCACTGCGCCTGCGTGAGAAGACCCTGCTCGAGAATCTCAGCTTTGGACAGCGGTTCGTCATGGCCGCCATGCGCGGCCTTGCTGGTCGGCGTGATGATCGCCTCCGCCAGTCTTTCATTGTCGCGCAGGCCATCCGGCAGGCGGATGCCGTACATGTCGCGGTCACCGCGCTTGTAGCGCGTCAGGATCGAGGTGCTGGTGGTTCCCGCCAGATAACCGCGCACGACGATCTCGACCGGCAGGATGTCGAGCCTTGTGCCGACGACGACGTTCGGGTCGGGGTATTCGAGAACATGGTTCGGGCAGATGTCGGCGGTTTCCTCGAACCAGTAGCGCGCCGTCTGAGTAAGGATCTCGCCCTTGTAGGGGATCGACGTCAGGATGGTGTCGAAGGCACTGAGGCGGTCGGTGGCGATGATGATGCGCCGGCCATCCGCAAGGTCATAGTTCTCGCGGACCTTGCCGCTGTAGTGGCCCGGCAGTTCGGGAATGAACGCGTCAGGAAGGGTCCGCATATGATTTCCTGCCTTCCGCAGAGTGGCCAGAGCATGATCCCGAAAAGTTGCAGACTTTTCGGAGAAAATCATGCGCCAAGATAATGCCATCGCATAAGCTGTCGCCCCGGTGCATATCAAGCGCGATTGTCGGGTATCCCCGTAAACTAGGCCAGTTCGGCGGTCGCTTTTTTCACAACTGATGCCGGAAGGCGCGGCGACTTGGTAGCGCCGCCGCGTCTAGGCTGCAGCCAATTTTCCGGAGCCGCCCGCATCATCATGCAGACCTATGATTTCATCATCGTCGGCTCCGGCTCGGCCGGCTCGGTCCTGGCCGAAAAACTCTCGGCCTCGGGACGCTTCTCGGTGCTGGTGCTGGAGGCCGGCGGCACCGACCGCCGCTTCTACGTGCAGATGCCGCTCGGCTACGGCAAGACCTTTTTCGATCCCGACGTCAACTGGAACTACAAGGCCGAGCCGGACCCGGGCCTCGCCGGCAATGCCGATCACTGGCCGCGCGGCAAGCTGCTCGGCGGTTCGAGCTCGATCAACGCCATGGTCTGGATCAGGGGCGCGCGCGAGGATTTCGATGCCTGGGCAGCCGCCGGCAATCCCGGCTGGGGCTATGACGATCTGCTTCCCGCCTTCAAGGCGCTCGAGGACAACCAGGCCGGTGCCGACACATGGCGCGGCACAGGCGGCCCGCTACATGTCACCGACTGTTCTAACGCAGTCCACCCGCTGACCAAACGCTATCTCGCCGCCGGCCAGCAGGCCGGCCTGCCGCTCAACCCGGATTTCAACGGCGCCGCCCAGGAAGGCGTTGGCATCTACCAGATCTCGACCCGCGATGGCCGGCGCATGTCGGCGGCGCGCGCTTTCCTGCGCCCGGCGATGAAGCGCGGGAATGTCCGCGTCGAGATGAAGGCGCTGGCGACAAAAATCCTGTTCGAGGGCAAGCGTGCCGTCGGCGTCGAATACCAGCAGAACGGCGAGATGAAGTCGGCGCGTGCGGGCCGCGAAATCATCCTGTCGGGCGGTTCGGTCAACTCGCCGCAATTGCTGCAGCTGTCCGGCGTCGGCCCATCCGCCCTGCTCAAAGGTCTGGACATCCCGATCGTCCACGCCAACGAAAATGTCGGCGCGCATCTGCAGGACCATGTCGGCATCAACTACACCTTCAAGGGCAAGCTGCCGACGCTCAACCAGACGCTGCGTCCCTGGTGGGGCAAGCTGCTGGTCGGCATGCAATACATCCTCACCCGTTCCGGACCGCTGTCGCTGTCGATGAACAATGCCGGCGGCTTCTTCCGCACCGACCCTGCGGCGACGCGGCCCAACATGCAGCTCTATTTCCAGGCCTTCTCGACCGTCATTCCCAAGAGCGGCGAGCGCCCGATCCTGACGCCGGACCCATGGCCGGGCTTTTCCATCGGCCTGTCCAACTGCCGGCCGTCGAGCCGTGGCGAGATCATGATCCGCTCGGCCAATCCGCGCGACTACCCCAGGATAACGGCCAATGCCTACTCCACCAATGCCGATGTCGAGGAAATGCTGGCGGCGGTGAAATTCGTGCGCAAGATCGCCTCGATGCCTGCCATGGCCGAGATCATCGAGGAAGAGGTTTTGCCAGGCCCGTCAATCACTTCCGATGCAGACCTGATTCAGGATTTCAGGAAGCGCTCGGGCACCGTCTATCACCCGGTCTCGACCTGCCGCATGGGGCCGGATCCCGCGCGCGCCGTCGTCGATCCGCGTCTCAGGGTGCATGGTCTCGAAGGTTTGCGCGTCATCGATGCCTCGATCTTTCCCGACAACATCACCGGCAACACCAACGCCGCCTCGATCATGACCGGTTGGAAAGGCGCCGAACTGGTTCTGGAGGACCAAGAATGAAGATCACCGACGTCAAGACCTGGGTTGTCGGCAATCCGCCGCCCGGCATCGGCGGCAAGTATTTCATCTTCGTCAAGCTGACCACCGACGGCGGCGTCGTCGGCTATGGCGAGGCTTACAACGCCACCTTCTCGGCCCATGTTACCGCCCGCATGGTCGAGGACATGGCCGAGCGCTATCTCATCGGCCGCGACCCGCACGACATCGAGAATTTCTTCCGCCGCGCCTATTCGTCCGGCTTCACCCAGCGCCCCGACGTTTCCGGCATGGGCTGCTTTTCGGCGCTGGAAATGGCCTGCTGGGACATTATCGGCAAGGAAGCTGACAAGCCGGTCTACAAACTGCTCGGCGGCCAGGTGCACGAGACGCTGCGCTCCTACACCTATCTCTATCCGCACACCGGCAGCGTCCATTCCGAGGATGCGCACGGCAAGAACGTCTACAACGACCCCGATCTCGCCGCTGCCTGTGCGCTCGAATATGTCGAGCAGGGTTTCAATGCCGTCAAGCTCGACCCCGCCGGCCCCTACACAGCCTTCGACGGCCATCAGCCGCGCCTCGTCGATATCGACCTGTCCACCCGCATGATCAAGGCGATCCGCGAGGCGGTCGGCACCCGCGCCGACATCCTGTTCGGCACGCACGGCCAGTTCACAGCGTCCGGCGCGCTGCGCATGGCGCGCGCCATCGAGCCCTACGATCCCTTGTGGTTCGAGGAGCCGGTGCCGCCTGATATGCCTGAGGTCATGGCCCAAGTGGCCCGCGCGACCTCGATCCCGATCGCCACCGGCGAGCGGCTGACGACCAAGTTCGAGTTCGCCCGCGTCATCGAGAACCGCGCCGCGACCATCCTGCAGCCGGACCTCGGCCGCTCCGGCGGCATCCTCGAAACCAAGAAGATCGCCGCCATGGCCGAGGCCTACCACATCCAGATCGCACCGCATTGCTATTGCGGACCGATCGTCGGTGCGGCCAACATCCAACTGGCGGTGACGCTGCCCAATTTCCTCATCCTCGAATCGCTGAAGCAGTGGGACGGTTTCCACGCCACGCTGCTGAAGAAAAAGATCGAGTGGCAGGACGGCAAAATCATCCCCTCAAAGGAGCCCGGCCTCGGCGTCGAGCTCAACGAGGCGGTCTGCGAAGCACACCCTTACACGGGCAAGGACCTGCATCTGCAGATGATGCAGACGCCCTGACGCCGTGAGCGAAAGCTACGCCTTCATCGGCCTTGGCCACCTCGGCGGCAACCTTGCCGCCAGCCTGATCCGCAACGGCTTTGCCGTCACGGTCTTCGACCGTGATCCCGCCGCCGTCGAGCGCCTGGTGGCGCTCGGGGCCACAGCGGCAAGCAGCCCCGCCGAGGCCGCCGCACGGGCCGGCAACGCAATCTCCTGCCTGCCCTCTCCGAAGGTGAGCGAAGCCGTGCTGGCGGGCGCCGATGGTCTGCTGGAGGGCCTGCCCGCAGGCGGCACCTGGATCGAGATGTCGACCAACGGCCGCGACGAAATTACCCGCCTCGCCGCCCTCGCCTCGGCCAGGGGCGTCGAGACGCTGGAATGCCCGGTCACCGGTGGCGTGCACCTGGCGGCGGCTGGGAAGATCACCGCCCTGGTCGGTGGCGACGCCGCACTCTATGAACGTCATCGCCCCGCCATCGAGGCGATGTGCGCAAAATCGTTTCTGATGGGCCCGGTCGGCTCGGCGGCGGTGATCAAGGTGATCACCAACATGCTCGCCTTCATCCATCTCGTCGCCGCCGGCGAAGCGCTGATGCTGGCCAAACAGGGCGGGCTCGACCTCGCCCAATCCTACCACGCCATATCAGCCTCCTCCGGCAACAGCTTCGTCCACGAGACCGAAAGCCAGCTCATCCTCAACGGCTCCTACGACATCGGCTTCACCATGGACCTGGCGCTGAAGGACCTCGGCTTCGCGCTCGCCATCGGCGAGCAGTCCGGCGTGCCGCTTGAGCTGGCATCGCGCGTCAACGCCATTTTTCAGCAAGGCAAGGCCGCCTATGGCGGCGGCGCCTGGTCGACCCAGATCGTCAAACTGTTGGAAGATGCCGTCGGCACCGACCTGCGCGCACCTGGTTTCCCGGCCAAGCTCGAACTCTGACGCCGGCTGGATATCAAACGATTTCAGGGCGTTGGCTGGATCGGCGGATCCATCTGAATCAATCTGTCAACGGCTTGATTCAGTATCTGAGCGTCAATGCACCGGGCAGGATCTCGAAGGTCGCGGGTATGCGTCCCGGCGACTCGCCGTCTATGTCGACCAGCGCGCCATTCTCTGACGCATCGCCGAGCGGTTCGACCACCACTTTCCTGCCGCGCAGGATGGTGATCGCAGGATGATTGCGATGCCGGCCGCCATAGAGCAGCCGGATGTCCCAGATCAGCTTCAGCTTGCCGGCCGCGCGCAGGATGACGATGTCGAACTGCCCGTCGGTCAGTTCCGCATCCGGCGCGATCATCATGCCGCCGCCGAAGAACTTTCCGTTTGCCACCGCCACCAGCGCCATGCGCGCTTCGACGGGGACGCCGTCGTCGACCGTTATGCTGACCTCCTGGAAGCGGTAGCGGATGAACTCGACCACGGTGCGCCACAGGAACAGCGCCCTGGCCGACATCCTGCCCTTGCGCTTGTCGGCATTGACGGCGCGGTCAGTGGCGCCGGAAAGCCCCAGGCTGGCGATGTTGATGAAATGCCGGCTGGCCAGCGCGCCATGATCGTCGACGTAGCAGATGCGCCCGGCATCGACCTTGCGGGGCTTGGCTTCGGCGATCCGCTTCAGCACGGCATCCACCTCTTTCGGCAGGCCGAGCCCCCGCGCGAAATCGATGCCGGTGCCGCATGGCAACAGGCCAAGCTCGGTGGTCCGGCCGCTCTCCTGGGCCGCCTGCAACAGCCCGTCGGCCACTTCGCTGGCGGTGCCGTCACCGCCGGCCGCGATCACCAGATCGAAGCCAATCATCGCGAGATCGATTGCCAGCCTTTCGGCGTCACCTTCCGCTTGCGTCTCGCGCAGTTCGAATTCGCCGAAATACTTTCTCAGCGACACGGCGACATCAGGCCAATGCCGTTTCAGCCGGCCCCCACCGGCAATCGGGTTGAGAACCACTCCAACTTTCAAGTAACCCTCCCGCAAGGATTCGAGGCGCTCGGCGCCTCGAATCCTTTGCCGGCATTGAAGACCGCACCGGGCGGCAGGGCAAGGCCGAATGTCCGCCGATGACGCCCATCGTGGCGGACAGGAAAATTTCGCTGTCCCAGCTTGATCCCCGATAATCCCGTTATCCACAGGCCTCCGGCCATTCCCCAGGACCCTTACCCGGCGTACGTTAAACCCATCTCAGGCGGCTACCGATCATCAAGCCGAAAGGCGAAGTGAAAGGCGAATTTCCTGAGGCCCGTACACGGCCCGAAGCGAGAGCAGGCTTGCCTGTTTCGAGGGACGGAGCCGAGACCTACGGGGCCGCGGAAAGCGTGCCAACGCCTACGGCGGACCGATGCTGCCATGAAGGACGGCAAAAACCTTCGATGGTGCGCAGGGCAAAGCCCGCAAGGGTGGAGACCGGCGTGGTCCCGAACGGACGCTGCTCTCGGGCGGCGGACTGGCAGGACCGTCAAAATCAAGGCCGGCAAGGCGCGACGACTTTACGGAAGTTGCTGCCGCGACCGTGTCCTGATCTGACAGGGAGGCGCTGGGAGAAATCCCGGCGCCGACTGCCTTTTTGCCCCTCGATATCCTTCGCCGGCGATCTCGCGGGCGCCGCTTCACCGCGCGCCAAAATCGGTTAGTATCCCAGCGTCAGAGTCTGTCTTTCAGGCGGACTCTTCGAGGGGGATACTTCATGACGCTGATCCAGAAGCTTGCCGTCGCCTATGCCTTCCTGTTTTTCGGCGTCGTCGCCATCGGCTACATACCGGCGTTCAACGACGCCGACGGCAATCTGTTCGGCCTGTTCTCGCTGCAATGGTATGACGACCTGCTGCACGCCTTCTCCGGCGTCTGGGCTCTGGCCGCCGCCTTCATCTCGCACCGCCAGGCGGTGTTCTATTTCAAGCTGTTCGGTTCGGTCTACCTGTTCGACGGCGTGCTCGGGCTGATCACCGGTTCCGGCTGCCTCGATGCCGGTATCTTCATCAACGGCTTCCGCTCCCTCAACGATATCGAATTCCCGGCCCGCTTCTTCGCCAACCTGCCGCACCTCGTCATTGGTGGCTTCGCCGTCTATGTCGGCTTCCGGCTGGCCAGGCGCATACACGAACACTTCGCCGCGGCCTGATCGGGCATGTTCCTGTTCCGCTGGCTGAAGCGCATCATCAAAACGATCCTCTGGGTGATCGTCATCGTCATCCTCATCCCGCTCGCCGGGCTGAGCTACGGCTTTCTGACGACGTCGTCGCTCGACAAGACGCCGCTGCCCGGAATTGCCGATGGCGCGCCGCCCAAGGCGCTGGCCGACAAGGCCCGCGCCGAGATCCTCGGCTACCAGCGGCCGGAGGAATCGACCTTCCTCACCCATCCGGAATGGGCGATCGTCTACGCCGCGCGCGAATATGCCGGCTTCGTCGACAAGGACCAGCCGAGCGGCTTCCCCTACTGGTCCTATGTCGGCCGCTTCTGGCAGGACTACGCCATGGTCATCCGCGCCAGTTCTCCCTACAAGTTCAACTACGCCAACCACCAGATGCTGGTCATCATCGGCACCAGCCACTCGATCGAGCATATATTGCAGTGGGCCTATGAGAACACGGTCGGCCGCATCACCGAGGCGACGACGGCCAAGCGCACCGCCGCCGACATCTATCAGGCCAAGGTGGCGGCGGACTATGCAGGGTTTCTCGACCAGGTGCCCTGGTATCAGTTCCCCTATGCCGACAAGCGCGCCGGCCTGTTTGCGGTGCAGTCGGCGCCGGGCGACAGTTCGATCCGCACCAGCGAACGCAAGCTCGCCTTCGGCCTCGCCGACACCATCAAGCAGGGCTATGCCGATCTGATCACCAAGGCCCTCGCTGCCACGATGGACCCCGCCTTGCTCGACATCCACGTCTGGGCCAAGGGGCCGGTCGGCGAAGCCACCCGCAACGAGCCCGACACCTTGCTCGAACGCGACATGGGCGCTGACGGCACCATCTTCGTCACCAGGCGCTATCAGGTGTTCACCGAAGTGATCCCGCGCCTGATCGACAAGGGCGTCTCCTTCGTCGAGATCGGCGGCAATGACGAGATCATGGTCACCGTGCTCTCCACCGATACGATCGCCATCCCTGAAGGCATGCGCATCCTGTTCAGCTATCCGCTGCCGGCCGACCCGGCGATGCGCCGCACCGGTATGATCGTCGCCGTGCGCAAGCTGCATCTCGTGCTGCCGGCGCTGATCAAAGCCGGCGCCCGGCTTGAACACGTCTACGACTACTGAGGCCTTTCGGCCACGCCCGGCCAGGATTACGCATTTCCTGCGCTCCGCCATGCCCATTCCACAATCGCGGCCAAATCCCGCCTTGTTCGCGCGCGAAGGAATGGGAAGAAATGGAAGGGCTGCCAGGGGGGCATCTCGAAGGGACAAGACCGTGATCAAGACCGCCCTTGTCGCCATGACCATTGTCGGCTGCGACTGCGACGCCAAGCTTTGCGAATATATCGGCGAGACGCCGGCCAAATGGTCGACCGTCGCCGAGTGCGAAGCGGCGATGAAAAGCCAGATGCTGCACGAGCGCAATTTCAATTATCCGCTCGTCTCCGGCATCTGCCGCACGAAGGGTTCGTCGTCCTCCTCGCAACTGGCTGCGACCGCATCGCGCCCAGAACTGAAGCCCGCCAGCCGGGTTGTCAGGACCGATAGCCCATTGCCGCCTGAATTGAGCCACCGGCCGAGCGTCTCGGTCGGTTCGCCGACGACGACCATGGAAGCCGATGCCGCCCGGCCCGTCGCCTATGAACAGGTGGTCGATGGCGGAACCGGTGTGCTCTATCGCACCAAGAACGGCTACGCCGTGGTCAAGACCGATCTCGGCCGCGCCGCTTCGGCAACCGCCGACGCCGCGAAACGCTCCGTGAACTGGCTGGCCGGGCTGGTGCCGAAGGGGCTGTAGTCCCGCTGGCGTTCGGCTCCAGCGGTGATCAGTCGTCCAGTCTCCGTTTGGTCAACTCGACCTGATAGACGCTTCGCGGATGCCGTCTGCGTCGCCAGGCGTTGAGAGATATAACCAGCGCCAAATACCCGAACAGTGCAAACAGATCCCAAAAAATTCCAACCACGTTGATTGAGATAAAAATAACCACAAATCCAACCGCAGCTACGGCATAATATAAGACCGAGGCCCAGACATATTTCTCCATCTGAGAGCTATTCATCATTTATGAGCCCTGTTGACGCGAACCCATCGGGCCGGTTGCGTGATTAGGCAGGCACATAGGTCAACCTGATCACGTCATCGCCAATCAGATCGCTGGCCACAAAGCGAAGCGGCGGCCGCGGGCCGGCGAAGAATGGCTTGCCCTGACCAAGCACGAACGGGTGGAAGT
>NZ_RZTB01000145.1:0-12504 GCF_003997735.1 Mesorhizobium sp. M7A.F.Ca.MR.148.00.0.0
CCCTCTGTCCTGCCGGACATCTCCCCCTCAAGTGGGGAGATTGGCAGCTTCGCCGACCGCGCGTTCTTGCAACGTTGAAGATTGGCGAAAGCCGTGACGCTATCCAATCTCCCCACTTGAGGGGGAGATGGCCGGCAGGCCAGAGGGGGGCGCCGTAGAGTGCCGACATCGGCAGCACAACTTCGATCAAGCACTAGCGAATACCGAATGCTCAACTCCGCTTGAAATCGCGCCGCTATCCGCCATTTGGTCAGGCACGCGCGGCCAAGCCGGAGCATTCCTCATGGACATCGCCTTCTCCTCAACCGTCGAACTGGCCGCAGCCATCGCAAAGCGCAAAATCTCCGCCGTCGAAGCCCTCGACGCGCATCTGGCGCAAATCGATGCGCACAACCATGCGGTGAATGCCGTCATCTCGCTCGACAGGGAAGGCGCCCGCGAGCGTGCCAAGAAGGCGGACGCTGCCCAGGCGCGCGGCGCCGCACCCGGACCTCTTCATGGCGTGCCGTTCACGCTGAAAGACATGCACGAAACGTCAGGCATAAGGACCACGGTCGGCTTCCCGCCCTTTGCCGACCATGTCGCCAAGCAGGACAGCCCGGTCGTCATCAGACTGAAAGCGGCCGGCGGCGTGCTGATGGCCAAGACCAATGTCGCGGCCATGCTTTCGGACTGGCAATCGAACAACCCGCTGTTCGGCCGCACCAACAATCCATGGAATCTCCAGCGCACGGCGGGAGGCTCCAGCGGAGGCGCGGCAGCGGCAATTTGCTTGGGGATGACGCCGTTCGACGTGGGCACAGACATGCAGGATTCGATCCGGCTGCCGGCCGCCTTTTGCGGTGTTTATGGCTTGAAGCCGACGGAGCATCGTGTCTCGCTGGCCGGTGCCTTCCCCGATCCCGGCGGTGCCGCGCGCAGCGTGCGGCTGATGTCCTGCCTCGGGCCGTTGGCGCGCAGCGTGCAAGATTTGGCGCTGATTTATCAAATCATCGCCGGCCCGGATGGAAGCGACACCGATCTTGCTCCGGTGCCGGTCCAGGATATGCCGAAGCTCGACCCTAGGACATTGCGCATCGCCTTCGCGCCGTCCTTTCCCGGCTTTCCGGTGGCCGGCGACATCAGCGCCGCGGTCGAAAACCTCGCAAGGCAGCTGCAATCGGCCGGTGCCCTCGTTGAGGAGGCAAAACTGCCGAAACTCGATCTGCACCACGATCTGGAGCAGGGCGGCGCGCTGATCGGCATGATGCTGGAGGCCGCCCAGCCGGAGTCGCCGGAGAACCCGACACCGGTCTCGCATTGGTTCGAGGCACTCGCCCGCCGCGACAGGTCCATTCTCGCCTGGGACTGGTTTTTCGAAAACCATGACGCGCTGCTCTGCCCGGTCGCCATGACTTCCGCCTTCCCGCATTGCGAGCCGGGCACGCCGATCACGGTCGACGGCAAGGAGCAGAGCTACTGGATGCTGCCGGCCTATGGCGCTGTCTTCAACTACAGCGGCCATCCGGCGCTTTCCATCCCATGCGGACAGGGCAGCGAGGGCTTGCCGATCGGCTTGCAACTGGTCGGCAAACGCTGGTCGGAGTCACAGCTGCTCGGCATCGCCAGGGCAATCGAACCACTGACCGGCGGCTTTCGGCGTCCGCCCGCCTATTGAGCGAAACGCGACAATCCATAAGGGGCAAGTAAGGGGTCGCGCTCGCCGTCGAGGATTTCCCGAGCGGCGAACAGGCCGATGGCCGGCGCCAACGTGATGCCGGAATGCATGACGGCGACATAGACACCGTCCAAGCCCTCGGCGTGGCCAATGATCGGAAAGCCGTCGATCGGCGTCGGCCGGTAGCCGACCGTGTGGAAATCGAGTTCCAACCCATCGCTGTCGCGCAGCATGGCCTTCATGGCCGCAAACAGGGCGTGGGCGGTGGCTTCGGCATCCATGCCCGGATCGGCGCCGCCGAAATCCGAGCCGGCGATGATGCGGCCTTCCGCCGTCTGGCGCATGTGCAGCCGCTCGGCCAGCACCAGCCCGTTGAGCAGCTTTTCGTGCGGTCGCGAATGGACGATCAGGCCGGGCGGCGTTTCGATCGGCAGGTTGATCCCGGCGGTCGCGGCGGTCTCCGGCGAGCCAACGCCGGCCGCGACCACCACCTCGTCCGATGCAATCAGGCCATGCGATGTGTCGACACCGGTGATCCTGCCGCCGGTCTGGACCAGGGCCGTCACCGTGCTGGAGATGGTCTTCGCGCCATGTCGCTTCGCGTCTGCCAATAGGGCACGGACGGCGGCCACGGGCTCTGCGACACCTTCTTCGGCAACATGCAGGGCAAAATCCGGAAGCTCGGTGAGATTGGGTTCGATGCGCGCTGCACCGGCGCGGTCGACTTGGCTGATGCCATAGCCCCAGGCGGAATGTTCCGTGGCGTAGGTTTCCATGTCGGCCGCCGGTAAGTCCCAGCACAGGCCGCCGCACCAGCTCAGCGGCAGGTCGGGCAGGTCCTGCGCCAGCCGCGACCATTCGGCCATGGCGCGGGTGCGCAGCCGGAAATAGGGCTCCGGATTGCCCCAGCTGGCGTTGATCCAGGCGAACGAATTTGGCGTCGCCACCCCACCGGCAGCACTGTCGGCAATCACCGTCACTTGCGCACCCGCTCTGCTCAGATGCCAGGCGGTGGAGGCACCGATGATGCCGGCGCCGATGACGATTACTTGTTTCGCCGCAGTCATGCTTGCTCCTCTGCCTCGTCATCCGGAGGGATGTTCATCCAGTGCCATCCCGGCAGCCGCTTGCCAACATCGCGCAGCGTAAAATATGCGGCAATGCACTGGCCGGAGCCACAGCACGACTGAGCTGTATGCTCTGACGGTGAGGCGGCGATCAGCAGCGCCCGAGCCGCCGGACCGGTCGACAGGCCGGCACTGCGCTGCTAGAAGCCCGGCCTGTCACACGGAAATCCCAGAGAATGCCCGAAGCAATAGAAGAAGAAGTGGCGCGCCGCCGCACCTTCGCGATCATCGCGCACCCGGACGCCGGCAAGACGACGCTCACCGAAAAGCTGCTGCTGTTCGGCGGCGCCATCCAGCTCGCCGGCGAGGTCAAGGCCAAGAAGGACAAGATCCAGACGCGGTCCGACTGGATGAAGATCGAGCGCGAGCGCGGCATCTCGGTCGTCACCTCGGTGATGACCTTCGAGTATGAGGACAATGTCTTCAACCTGCTCGACACGCCCGGCCACGAGGATTTCGCCGACGACACCTACCGCACGCTGTCGGCGGTCGACTCGGCGGTCATGGTCATCGATGCCGCGAAGGGCATCGAGCCGCGCACGCTGAAGCTTTTCGAAGTCTGCCGCCTGCGCGATATCCCGATCATCACCTTCATCAACAAGATGGACCGCGAAAGCCGCGATCCGTTCGAGATTTTGGACGAGATCGAACAGAAGCTGGCGCTGGATACTGCCCCCGTCACCTGGCCGATCGGCCGCGGCAAGAATTTTTCCGGCACCTATCATCTGGCGCTGAATGCCGTGCGCAGGGGCGACGCGGAGAAAGAACGCACGCCGGTCAACGGTCCCGATTCCAATCGCGTCGCCGGCTTGCTGCCGGAAAACGAGCGCGAAGCCTTCATCGAGGAACTGGAGCTCGCGCGAGAAGCGTGCAGACCCCTTGATATTGAGGCCTTCCGCGAGGGCCATCTGACGCCGGTCTATTTCGGTTCGGCGCTGCGCAATTATGGCGTGCGCGACCTGATCGAGGCACTCGGCGCTTTTGGACCGCCGCCGCGCGCGCAGGAGGCCGACACCCGCAAGGTCGAGGCGACCGAAGAGAAGATGACGTCCTTCGTCTTCAAGATCCAGGCCAACATGGATCCCAATCACCGCGACCGCATTGCCTTCGTCCGCGTCTGTTCGGGTAAGCTCGAGCGCGGCATGAAGGCCAAGCTGGTGCGCACGGGAAAACCGATGTCGTTGTCGGCGCCGCAGTTCTTCTTTGCCCGGACCCGCGTTACCGCTGACGAGGCTTTTGCCGGTGATGTCGTCGGCATCCCCAACCATGGCACGCTGCGCATCGGCGACACGCTGACCGAAGGCGAGGAGATACTGTTCCGCGGCGTTCCGAATTTCGCCCCGGAAATCCTGCGTCGTGTGCGCCTCGGCGACGCGATGAAGGCGAAAAAACTCAAGGAAGCGCTGCACCAGATGGCAGAGGAGGGCGTCGTGCAGCTGTTTTCGCCGGAGGATGGCTCGCCGGCCATCGTCGGCGTCGTCGGCGCGCTGCAGCTCGACGTGCTGAAGGAACGGCTGAACTTCGAATACACGCTGCCGGTCGAATTCGAGATGTCGCGGTTTTCAGTGTGCCGCTGGATATCGGCCGACGACAAAGCCGAGACGCTTCGCTTCATCGAGGCGCATCGCGGTGACATCGCCCGCGACCTCGACAATGATCCGGTGTTCCTCGCCCAGCACGCTTTCTCGCTGAACTACGAAGCGGAACGCTGGAAGGCGATCAAGTTTGCCACGATCAAGGACTATCAGGTCCGCGACAAGGCGGCGTAGGCGCCAGTTTTCCCTTCTCCCCGTTCACGGGGAGAAGGTGCCCGAAGGGCGGATGAGGGGCAGCGCCGACCCTCGACTATTCTCTCGCCGCTTCCTCGATCCTGGCGATGTCGATCTTGCTCATCTGCATCATCGCCGACATCACGCGGCCGGCCTTGGCCCGGTCCGAATCCAGCAGCAGGCGCGGCAGCTGCTCCGGCACAACCTGCCAGGAGACGCCGAATTTATCCTTCAGCCAGCTGCATTGCGACGGTTGGCCGCCACCTTCGATGAGCTTGTCCCAGAAGTAATCCACCTCTTCCTGCGTCTTGCAGTCGATCGACTGCGACATCGCCTCGGTGTGCTTGAACTGCGGTCCGCCGTTGAGCGCCTGGAATTGCACCCCGTCGAGTTCGAACGTGGTCACCAGCACCTTGCCTTCATCGGCGTGGCCTTCGGGCCAGCGCATTACGCTCAGCACCTTCGAATTCTTGAAGATGGAGACGTAGAAATTCATGGCCTCTTCGGCCTGGCCGTCGAACCACAGGCAGGTGGTGATCTTTTGCATGTCGTGCTCCTCGGGTTGTTTTGGTTGCGTTACGGCGAAACGGCTGACTCCGAACGCGGTGCCATTTCCATGTCGTCTGCCCAAGGACGGGCATGCAGTGCGCCATCCGACAGTGCCACGCATTTTTTTGAGAGAATCTGGCGCATTGCAAAATTGTGGCCAGACCGGGCTTGCGCGTCTATAACGCCTGCGGTCCGAATTCAGCTCCGCCGCGCCATGCCTCGCTGTGGCCAGCCACCAAGGAAAAAACATGCCTGCCTATCGCTCCCGCACCACCACCCATGGCCGCAACATGGCCGGCGCTCGCGGCCTCTGGCGTGCCACCGGCATGAAGGACTCGGATTTCGGCAAGCCGATCATCGCGGTGGTCAACTCCTTCACCCAGTTCGTGCCGGGCCATGTCCATCTGAAGGATCTCGGCCAGTTGGTCGCGCGCGAGATCGAGAAGGCCGGCGGCGTCGCCAAGGAATTCAACACCATCGCCGTCGACGACGGCATCGCCATGGGCCATGACGGCATGCTCTATTCGCTGCCGTCGCGCGAGCTGATCGCCGATTCCGTCGAATACATGGTCAATGCTCACTGTGCCGACGCCATGGTCTGCATCTCCAATTGCGACAAGATCACGCCCGGCATGCTGATGGCATCGTTGCGCCTCAACATCCCGACCGTCTTCGTTTCCGGCGGTCCGATGGAAGCCGGCAAGGTGGTGCTCGCCGGCAAGACGCAGGCTCTCGACCTGGTCGATGCCATGGTGGCGGCCGCCGACGACAGGGTCTCCGACGAGGACGTCAAGGTCATCGAGCGCTCGGCCTGCCCGACCTGCGGCTCCTGCTCGGGCATGTTCACTGCCAATTCGATGAACTGCCTGACCGAGGCGCTTGGCCTGTCGCTGCCCGGCAACGGCTCGACATTGGCGACGCATGCCGACCGCAAACGGCTGTTCGTCGAGGCCGGCCACCTGATCATCGATCTCGCCCAGCGTTACTACGAACAGGATGACGAGACGGCTCTGCCGCGCAACATCGCCTCGAAGGGCGCCTTCGAGAACGCCATGACGCTCGACATCGCCATGGGCGGCTCGACCAACACCGTGCTGCACATCCTGGCTGCCGCGCATGAAGGCGAGATCGATTTCGATCAGGACGACATCGACGCGCTGTCGCGCAAGGTGCCGGTGCTGTGCAAGGTTGCTCCGGCCAAGTCCGACGTGCACATGGAAGACGTGCACCGCGCCGGCGGTATCATGGCCATCCTCGGCCAGCTCGACAATGCCGGCCTGCTCAACCGCGACCTGCCGACGGTGCACACGCGAACGCTGGGCGAAGCGCTCGACCATTGGGATATTTCCCGCACGACCAGCCAGAGCGTGCGTGATTTCTTCCTCGCCGCCCCTGGTGGCGTGCCGACACAGGTCGCTTTCAGCCAGGACCGCCGCTGGGACGAACTCGATCTCGACCGCGAGAAAGGCGTCATCCGCTCGACCGAACATCCCTTTTCTAGGGATGGCGGCCTCGCCGTGCTGAAAGGCAATCTGGCTCTCGACGGCTGTATCGTGAAGACCGCCGGCGTCGATGAATCGATCCTGAAGTTCACCGGCCCGGCCCGCGTCTTCGAAAGCCAGGATTCCAGCGTCAAGGCGATCCTGTCCAACGAGATCAAGGCCGGCGATGTGGTCGTCATCCGCTATGAAGGGCCGCGCGGCGGCCCAGGCATGCAGGAAATGCTTTATCCAACCAGCTATCTGAAGTCGAAAGGGCTCGGCAAGGCCTGCGCTCTGGTCACCGACGGCCGCTTCTCCGGAGGCACGTCGGGCCTGTCGATCGGCCATGCATCGCCGGAAGCCGCCGAAGGCGGGCTGATCGGGCTCGTGCAGGAGGGCGATACGATCGAGATTGACATCCCGAACCGCAGCATCCGCCTTGCTGTCGATGACAAGGAACTCGCTGCCCGCCGGGCGGCGATGGAGGCCAGGGGCGCCTTGGCCTGGAAGCCCGAGGAAAAGCGCAAGCGCAAGGTGACGACCGCCTTGCGCGCCTATGCCGCCATGACGACCAGCGCGGCCAAGGGCGCGGTGAGGTTTGTGCCGGAATAAGGTTCGCGCCCAGGCCCCTCATCCGGAACACCATCACGGCATCAACTGATACTCATAAAGCTTCTGGTAGAGCCCACCCTGCTTGAGCAAGGTCTTGTGCGGGCCGCTTTCCACCACCTTGCCGGCTTCGAGCACCACGATCGTGTCTGCCTGGTGCACCGTCGATAGACGGTGCGCGATGACGATCGTCGTGCGGCCTTCCGTCAATTGCTGCAGCGCGTCGCGGAACAGCGCTTCCGATTCGGCATCAAGCGCGCTGGTCGCTTCGTCCAGCAGCAGGATCTCGGCATTGCGCAGCATGGCGCGTGCGATCGAGATCCGTTGGCGTTGGCCGCCCGATAGCAGGCCGCCATTCTCCCCCACATCCGTCTCGTAGCCTTTCGCCTGTGCGCTGATGAAGTCATGGGCGTTGGCCGCCTTGGCGGCGTCGATCACCTCTTCGTCGGTCGCACCCTCGCGCCCAAGCCGGATGTTGTGCATGATGGTGCCGGCAAACAGGAATGTATCCTGGCTGACATAGGCGATCTTTTCCCGCAGCGATGCGAGCGTCGCATGGGAAATATCCTGGCCGTCGAGCAGCACCCTGCCGCTCTTCGGGTCGTACATGCGCATGATCAGGTTTAGAATCGTCGACTTGCCGCCGCCGGAAGGCCCGACCAGCGCCGTCATCTTGCCGGGCGCAAGCGTCAGATCGAATCTGTCCAGCACCGGCGGCCCGTTTTGATAAGCGAAGTCGACGGCGTCGAACCGGATCTCGCCCGGTCCGGCCAGAAGCGGCTTCGCGCCGGGCTTCTCCACCAGGGTCAGCGGCTGGTCGGCGAGCTCGAACATCATGCGCACGCCGACAATACCGCTTTCCAGCGATATGCGCACGCGCGCAAGGCGCTTTGCCGGCTCATAGGCAAACAGGAGCGCTCCGATGAAGGCCATGATGTTTCCAGGCATCTGGCCGCCCTGCAAGACCAGGAAGCCGCTGACGAAGATGGCCCCGGCAATTGCCAGCCCGGCCAGCGTCTCCATCACCGGGCTTGTCGCAGCCTCCAGCGTCGCGATGTTATTGGCCCGGTTCTCGACGTCCGACACGGCCTTGTACATGCGGTTGCGCATTGCGCCTTCGAGGTTGAAGGATTTGACGACGCGCACGCCGATTGCCGTTTCCTGCATCACCTGCACGATCTGGCCGACCGAGCGAAACTCCATCGCGGCGAACTTGCGAACACGTTTGAGGATGCGGTTGACCCCGTAGATAGCCAAGGGGCCGACGACGAAGCAGATTATAGACAAGGCTGGCTGCTGCCAGACCATGACTCCTACCAGGACAACCAGCGACAACAGATCGCGCACATAGGACGTGACAACGAGGTCGAGCACGTTGCGCGCCGCCTGCGCATTGTTGGTCATGCGTGTGATCAGGTCGGACGACGAGGTCGAATGGTAGAATTCGATGCCTTGCGCCAGGATTCGGTCGTAGATCTTGCGCTGGCGATCGGCGATGATGGCGTTGCCGACCCGGCTCATGAAATAAGCCTGGATGAAGTTGGCGAGACCCTTGAGAATGAAGATCGTGGCGACCCCCGCCGCAATCAGGTTGACGCGGTCAATCCGCTTGAAGACCACGAATTCGTCGGTGATCTCTTTGAGAATCCAGGCGCTGGCGCCGGTCGTGGCGGCCACCACAAGCATCGACAAGATGGCGGCGCCGTAGCCAAACCTGTGCTGATAAAAGGATTCCCGGATCAACCTCGCAACGAGGCGCTGGTTTTCCGTCGAGCGGAAGAAACGAAACAAACGGCGGATCCTTGAAACCGGGACAACGAAGGCGGCTTATAGAGGGAGTTGCGGCCGGATGGAACCATCCGCGGCCGCCGCGGACAAACCGCTGTTGCAAGCGGCATCGACGGGATGCGATTTTCAGCCTCGGCACTATCAGATGATTCTTTTGACGGGATGACGACAGATGGCTTTCGACCTTATCGTTCGCGGCGGCACACTGCCTGATGGCAGGGTTGCCGACATAGGCATCAGCAGTGAGACGATCGCGGCGATCGAGCCCACCCTGCAGGGTCCTGCGCGGACCGAGGTCGACGCCCGCGGCAATCTGGTCTCGCCACCCTTCGTCGATCCGCATTTCCACATGGACGCGACGCTCTCCTACGGCATTCCGCGCATCAACGCGTCGGGTACGCTGCTCGAAGGCATTTCGCTATGGGGCGAGTTGAAGCCGCTTTTGACGCATGAGGCGGTGCGTGATCGCGCATTGGCCTATTGCGACTGGGCGGTGTCGATGGGCCTGCTCGCAATCCGTACCCATGTCGATGTCTGCGATGACAGGCTGCTGGCGGTCGAGGCGCTGCTCGAGGTCAAGAAAACGGTCGCCCCCTATATCGACCTGCAACTGGTCGCCTTCCCGCAGGACGGGTTTTATCGTGCTCCATCGGCGCGTGAAAACACCATTCGCGCGCTCGACATGGGCGTCGACATCGTCGGCGGCATCCCGCATTTCGAGCGCACCATGGCCGACGGCACGCGCTCGGTAACGGAGCTGTGCGAGATCGCGGCCAGACGCGGCCTGATGGTCGACCTGCATTGCGACGAGACCGATGATCCGCTGTCGCGTCACATCGAACAGCTTGCGTATGAGACGCAGCGCCTTGGTTTGCACGGCAAGGCCGCCGGCTCGCATCTCACCTCGATGCATTCGATGGACAATTACTATGTCTCGAAGCTGCTGCCGCTGATCGCCGAGGCCGACGTCTCGGTCATTCCCAATCCGCTGATCAACATCATGCTGCAGGGCCGCCAAGACACCTTCCCGAAGCGCCGGGGGCTGACTCGGGTCAAGGAAATGCTGGCGCTCGGCATTCGCGTCGGCTGGGGCCAGGATTGCGTGCTCGATCCCTGGTATTCGCTGGGCACCGCCGACATGCTCGATGTCGCCTTCATGGGCCTGCACGTCGCTCAGATGTCGAGCCCGGCCGAGATGGCGCGCTGCTTCGACATGGTCACCAACGTCAATGCCGCGATCATGGGCCTCGATCATCTCGGCCTGGCGGTCGGCAAGCGCGCCAGCCTGGTCGTCCTCGATGCCGGCAATCCGGTGGAAGCGCTGCGCTTGCGCGCCGAGCGCCTGTGCGTCATCGCCAGGGGCAAGGTGGTGGCGGAGCGGACGAAGCAGGAAACCAGGCTGTCCATCGACGGAAGGCCGGTACTTGTGAACCGACGGCACCATTCGCATCAGGCCCAATAGGACGCCGCATCTGCATCAAAGCTCAAAGCTTCGCCCGTCGGGAAATAAGTCTACATTAAGGCTCCACTTTTATTCGAGGAGGATTCCATGTGGCGCAAGACTGTGATGGCGGTGGCGTTGACGGTGCCTTGCACCGGCTGCACGACGGTAACGGCAGAGGATCGCCGCGCCGCCGACGAAGCGCTGACGGCGCTTTGCGCCGGCTGCACGACGGTAACGGCAGAGGATCGCCGCACCGCTGACGAAGCGAAATGCCGGTCCTACGGCTTCGTCAAGAAGAATGACGCCTTTGCCGAGTGTCTGCAGCGCATCGATCTGGAGCGGCGTGCGGAGCTCAGACGCACCCCGGCTTTCGACCCCTGGGACAGGCCGGTGATCTATCGGCCCATTATTCTCAGGCCGCAGCCAAAAGGGAACTGAATCGCGCAGACCCAGCCGATTCCCGAGGCTGGCCTTGCCGATTTCCGGTTTTCTCCTCGTCAAAGCCGCCGCTTCCGTCTACGACGCGGCTAACTAGGGAGGAATCGGGATCGGCATGACGCAGCCCGTGGCGCAGAGTTCGACGATCAGGAATGTGCTTCTGGCCGGCATTCTGCTGATGCTGGCCGGCGACTTCCTGTTTGCGCTGAACGACGCCATGGGCAAGTGGCTGGTGGCCAGCTTCTCCGTCGGCCAGGTGGTGCTGATCCGCTCTATCGGCGCCTTCTTCGTGCTCGGCCCGATGATCGTCAATCAGGGCCCGGCCAAGCTGTTTCGCATGGAACGTCTGGAGCTGCAGCTGCTGCGGGTGGTGATGACCACGCTCGACACCGCGCTCTTCTATGCCGCCGTGGTCTATCTGCCGCTTGCCGATGTGATGAGTTTCTACATGGCCGGGCCGATCTACGTTGCGGCACTCTCGCACCTCTTGCTTGGCGAAAAGGTCGGCTGGCGCCGCTGGATGGCGATCCTGCTCGGCTTCTGCGGCGTTTTGATCATGCTGAAACCGTCCTCGGCGGCGTTCTCGCTGTCATCGGGTTTTGCGCTGGTAGGCAGCATCTCCTTCGCCTTCGCCATCATCCTCAACCGCCGCCTGCGTGGCACCAGCGACACCAATCTGGTGACATGGCAGACCATCGGCACGCTGCTGGTCGGCGGTGTGCTGACCATCGGCGCCTGGCAGACGCCGTCGGCACTCGATCTCGGCGCCATGCTGCTGCTCGGTATCGTCTCCTGCGGCGCCCACCTGATGATCACCAGGGCGCTCAAGCTGGCGCCGGCTTCGACATTGGCGCCGCTGCACTACACACTGCTGCTGTGGGCGGTAGTGTTCGGCCTGGTGTTCTTCGGCGACGTTCCCGGTCCGCGCATCCTGATCGGCTCGGCCATCGTTGTTCTCGCCGGCCTGTTCATCTTCCATCGCCAGAAAGTGGTCGAAACCACTGTGCCGCCCGAAAACGTGCCGAAGGGCGTGAGTTAGTCCAGGCTCAGCCCCGGTGTATTGCTGCCAGATGCCGCGAAAACTCCGGCGTCTCCATCAGCGCCTTGCAGCGAGCGAAACGGCCATCGGCATAAGCGCGAAAATCATCGACCGGGTTGTTGTTGGCGAGCTGGATCAGCCCCCACAAGGTCCACAACAGGTCGCACATTGACTTGTAGATGACGATGCGGCCGCGCTCCGCCGGCCTTGCCTCGCCGCCGAAATAAGCGCGTATCATCTCTTCGTCCTGGGCGGCGTCGAACTTGCCCTCCACGCTGAGGTCGCCCAGGTCCCAGAGCGGATCGTTCATGCCCGAATATTCCCAGTCGACGATCCACATCCGCTCGCCAGTATCGAGAAAGTTCTCGCACAGCGGATCGCAGTGGCAGGCGACGATCGGCAGCGGATGGGCGGCCAGCGCCGAGCGGACGCTCTCGGCGTCTCGCACCACGTCATGATAACCGGCGGGCAGGGCGACCTCCTTGGTGGACAGCACCTTGAGGTAATCGTCGATCATCGCGAACAATTCGAAGCGGAAGGGAAACACCGCGCCTGAATCGTGCAGCTTGCGAAAGGCTTCGCCGGCGCGTGCCGGACTGCCCG
>NZ_RZTB01000146.1:0-12462 GCF_003997735.1 Mesorhizobium sp. M7A.F.Ca.MR.148.00.0.0
TCAGGTTGCCGCCGCGCCGAACCAGCCGATCACGGCGCCGATGATCAGCAGCACGCCGAGCCAGTGGCCGCCGTCGATGAGGGTCAGGTCCCAGCCGAAATTCTCGTAGCGGTGATTGACCGAGAGCGTCGTGGCGACGAAACCCAGCCAGAGCACGAAGCCGAAGACTAGTCCGGCGATCCATGTCGGCTCGCCGCCGGTCATCGCGCCGACGACCAGGGCCAATATGGTGGCCATGACCAGTTCGGCGATGAAGCTGATGACGAAGGGCAGCGGCGACTTCTTCATCGTCGCCGGATCGAGCTTGGCGGCCTTCAGCCACGCCTTGCTCAGGCCCATGTACCAGGCGGCGCCGAACAGCCATGCGACGATCGCGGCGGCGACCACCGCCAGCCAGTTCACTGCTGAAAGATCCATGAGCTCCCCCTCTGATTTGTATGTGATGGAACGCCTGTTCGGCGATCGCGTCAAGCGAACCGCCAGACCGTCGTGCGCTTGACCAGCGCATCCTCCAGCGCCCGCGTGACGGCCACTTCATAGACAGAAAGCGGCTCCAGCCCTGTCTTCGGCAGATACGACCGTCCGGGATCGCCGATGAGGATCTCAGCGCCGCGCGCCTTCAGCGTTGCGAACCATGGCATCAGCCGGTCCGCGAAAGATTTGTCGTAGAAAACATCACCGGCCAGGACCACGTCCCAACCTGCATCGGTGCCGATGCAATCCGTGCCGAGGAATTCGGTCCCGACACCGTTGATCTCGCTGTTGAGCCGGATCGCGGTGGCACAGAACGGATCGATGTCGGCTGCGATCACCTTGGCGGCACCTGCCTTGGCGGCGGCGATGGCGACAAGACCGGAGCCGGAAGCGAAGTCGAGCACACGCTTGCCCCGCACCGTGCCGGGATTGTCCAGGACATAGCGGGCAAGGCCCTGGCCGCCGGCCCAGGCAAAGGCCCAGAAAGGTGGCGGCAGGCCGATCTCGACCAGCTCATCCTCGGTCCGCTGCCACAAATCATGCGCTTCGTCGGCAAGGTGAAGCAGGATCTCCGGGACGTGCGGCGGCGCCATCAGCGCCGTGTTGTCGAGAATGAATTGCCTCGCGCTGTTGGGCGTCAGCGCCGTCACGGAGCCGGCGTCAAGCCGCCCATGCGGCAGACTTCCTTCCATTCGGCCGGCGTCACCGGCTGCACGGAAAGCCGGCCGAGCCGCACCAGCGCCATGTCGGCAAGCTTCGGATTGGCCTTGACCTGTTCCAGCGTCGGCGGGTTCGGCACATCCCTTACGGCGCGGATGTCGACGCATTCCCAGCGCGGATCGTCCGACGTGGTGTCGGGATGGGCAAGCGCGCAGACTTCAGCGATACCGACGACGTTCAGCCCCTCGTTGGAATGGTAGAAGAAGCCGAGATCGCCGATCTGCATCGCCTTCATGTTGTTGCGCGCGGCGTAGTTGCGCACGCCGTCCCATTGCGTGCCGGCCTTGCCCTTGGCCTTCAGCATCTCGAAGGAGAACTTGAATGGCTCGGATTTGAACAGCCAGTAGTTCATGTCTTTCTCCTCCTGGACTCTTTATTTTGACGCAATTCCCAAGGGAAAGCGCTACGCGCTTTTCCCGGGAAAACCGTTTCACACTTTTCCTGGAATTACTCTAGCGTGCGCTCGCGGGCGACCGGGATTAACTAGCCGCCGGCTTGTTGAACGTCCAGTTCCACGGGCGGATTTCGACGCTTTCGAACAGCCCGGCCTTGGCGTAGGGGTCGGCGGCCGAAAGAGCCTGGGCGCCAGCCAGGTCGGACGCTTCGACGACCACGAGGCTGCCATTGGGCTTGCCCTCGGCATCAAGAAACGGACCGGCGAAGGCCAGCTTCTTGTCGCCGTTCAACCCTTCGAGAAAGGCGACATGCTCGGGCCGCGTGTCGAGGCGCACCTGCAGGCTTCCGGGCTTGTCCTTGCAAATCACAGCAAACAGCATCTTTTTCTCCTGATCGTTCAAAGTCGTGGGATCAATCGTTGGTTTCGGTCTTCAGCGGCCGGGTCATCAAGGCCGTCACAGCCTGCCGGACGGTGATGGCACCGTCCAGTATGGCGGCGACGGCGGCAATGATCGGCGCGTCGATGTTGCGCTCGGTGGCGATGCGGGCAGCGATCGCCGCCGTCGGCACGCCTTCGGCGAGCGGTAATCCGGCAAGCGGCTTGCCTTGGCCGAGCGCCAGGCCATAGGCGAAATTGCGCGACTGGGTGGACGAGCAGGTCAGCAGCAGGTCGCCAAGGCCGGAAAGCCCCATCAGCGTTTCGGGCCTGGCGCCGAAGGCAGCGCCGATGCGGCGCAGCTCGACAAAGCCGCGCGTCACCATGGCAGCCTGGGCGCTGGCACCGAGACCCGCGCCAGTGACGGCACCCGCCGCAATGGCGAAGACGTTCTTCAAGGCGCCGCCGATCTCGACGCCGATCAGGTCGTCGTTCGAATAGCAGCGCAGGTTTTCGGCGGAAAAGCGGGCGGCGAGATCGGCGGCCAATGCCTCGTCGCGGGCAGCGACCACAACGGCCGTCGGCAGGCCGCGGGCGACGTCGGTGGCGAAGCTCGGACCCGACAGAGCGGCAACCGGATTGAGCGGCAGGATTTCTTCGACAATCGCCGACAGCAAGGCGCCGGTCTCGCTTTCGATGCCCTTGGCACACAGAACCAGCGGGACACCGGCCGGCATATGGTCCTTCGCTGCCGCCAGCGTAGTCCGCAGCGACTGGGCCGGCGTCACCGCCAGCACGCAGTCGGCACCGTCGAGCGCGGCCTGAATGTTGCTCGTCGCCACGATGCCGGGCTGGAGCGTAATGCCCGGCAGGTAGCGTGGATTTTCGCCACGGTCGATCGCGGCGACGGTCTCCGGGTCGCGCGCGTAAAGGCGAACGAAATGCCCGGCGCGCAGCATGGCCAAGGCCAAGGCAGTGCCCCAGGCCCCGCCGCCGAGTACGGCAACGCGCCAGCCGGTCGGCGCGGTGTCGTTGCCGCTCATTGCCCGCTCGTTCATGCCTTGGCTCCGCGCCGGCCGGAGCCGACCATCGGCGCCGAGATGCTATCCAGCGGCCAGCGCGAGCGCGGCACGAAATCGAAGCCGTTCTCCTGCGCCATGCCGGCGCGCAGCCGCTCGATGCCGGCCCAGGCGATCATCGCCGCATTGTCGGTGCAAAGCTTCAGCGGTGGTGCAATGAAGGTGAAGCCGGTCTCGGCACAGAGCCGCTCCAGCATGGTCTTGATCGCGCGGTTGGCGGCGACACCACCGGCAACGACGAGGGCCGGGTTTTTCGTGCCGGGAAATGTCTCGCGAAAGCGCGTCAGCGCGCGGGAGACGCGGTCGGCCAGCGCATCGGCCACCGCTGCCTGGAACGAAGCGCAGATGTCGGCGACGTCCTGATCGCTCAGCGGCGCAATGGCGCTCGCCGCCTGGCGCACGGCGGTCTTGAGGCCGGAGAAGGAGAAGTCGGGCTGGGCCGAGCCCTTCATCGGGCGCGGAAAGGCAAAGCGCGAGGCACTGCCGGCCTGTGCCGTCTTCTCGACATTCGGCCCGCCGGGATAGGGCAGGCCAAGCATCTTGGCCGTCTTGTCGAAGGCTTCGCCGAGCGCGTCGTCGATGGTCGTTGCCCAGCGCTGATAGTCGCCGACGCCGCGCACGGCGACGATTTGCGTATGGCCGCCGGAGACCAGCAGCAAGAGATAGGGAAAGTCGAGCCCGTCGGTCAGCCTTGCGGTCAGGGCATGGCCTTCGAGGTGGTTGATGGCGATCAGCGGCTTGTTCGCCGCAGCGGCAATCGCCTTGGCCGTCATCAGCCCGACGATCAGCCCGCCGACCAGGCCGGGACCGGCGGTGGCGGCAATCGCGTCGATATCGGCGAGCGCTGTGCCCGAATCGGCAAGCGCTGCCTCGATGATGCCGTCCAGTGCCTCGACATGGGCACGCGCGGCGATTTCCGGCACGACACCCCCGAAAGCGGCATGTTCCTCGATCTGGCTGAGCACGATGTTGGACAGGATTTTTGGCGCGGCGTCGCCGTCGATGGCCACCACGCTGGCGGCGGTCTCGTCACAACTCGTCTCTATGCCCAGCACGCGGATCAATTCGTCGCTGTCCCTAAAGATTGTATCATGGGGCTTTCCCCGTTAGGAGAACCCCGGAAAAGCCTCGCTTGCCGGGGGGTTATCACGGACTGCGCGCCATGCAAACAATCTTGAGAATCGGAACACGCGGCAGCCCGCTGGCGCTGGCACAGGCGCATGAAGCACAGGCGCGGCTGATGGCCGCGCATGACATGCCGGCGGAGGCGTTCGAGGTGGTCGTCATCTCGACCAGCGGCGACCGCATCCAGGACCGGCCGCTGTCGGAAGCCGGCGGCAAGGGCCTGTTCACCAAGGAGATCGAGGAGGCGCTGCTGGCGGGCCGGATCGATATCGCCGTGCATTCGTCGAAGGACATGCCGACGCAACTGCCCGACGGTCTCGAACTCTCGGCCTTCCTGCCGCGAGAGGATGCACGCGACGCCTTTGTCGGCAAGGCGGCGAAGACGATCGCCGAACTGCCGCGCGGGGCGAAAGTCGGCTCGTCGTCGCTGCGGCGGCAAGCGCTGATCCGCCGGATGCGGCCGGATCTCGACGTGGTGATGTTCCGCGGCAATGTGCAGACGCGGCTGCGCAAGCTCGAAGAAGGCGTCGCCGCGGGCACGATCCTGGCCTATGCCGGGCTGAAGCGGCTTGGGCTCGAGCATGTCGTCACCGATCTGATACCGCTCGATGTCTTCCCGCCGGCGCCGGGGCAAGGTGCGATCGGCATCGAAACCCGTATCGGCGACCGCGATGTCGAAAAGATGCTGGCAGCCGTCCATGATGTGCCGACCGGCCAGGCACTGGCCTGCGAGCGCGCCTTCCTGGCGGCGCTGGATGGCTCCTGCCGCACGCCGATCGCCGGCTATGCGGCGATCGAGGCCGGAAAACTGTCATTCGCCGGGCTGATCATCTCGCCCGACGGCACGCAGTCGCACACGGTCGAGCTGCAGGGGCCGGCGCAAGACGCCGCCCGCATCGGCGGTGAAGCGGCCCGGAGTGTGCGCGCCAAGGCCGGCGAAAAGTTCTTCGACGGCTGGCTCTGAAATGCTTCGCGTCCTGGTGACCAGGCCGGAACCGGGTGCTTCGCGCACAGCGCATCGGCTTGAGGAGACGGGCTTTCAGCCGGTTCTTTTGCCCCTGACCGAAACAAAGGCGTTGCCCGCCGCCGCCGGACTGATCCCGGACGATGCCGTCGCGGTGGCCGTCACCAGCGCCAATGCCATGCGTCATGCGCCGGAAGAAATCATCGCGACGCTCGCCGCCTTGCCTTGCCATGCGGTCGGCAAAAGGACGGCGCAAGCGGCGCGTCGAGCGGGGGTTTTGTCGGTCAGTGAAGGCCCGGGCGATGCGGAGGGGTTGGCCGACAGTCTCGCCGCCGATTTTTCTGGAAAAACGATTGTCTACCTCTGCGGGCGCGTGCGTTTTCCGGCGTTCGAACAGAGGCTCGTGACGGCGGGCGTTCGGGTCCACGCCGTCGAGACCTATGACACGCTGACTGTGGGCTATCCGGACGAAGTCATCCTCGAACGCCTGTCCGGGCAACCTGCCGACGCGGTGTTGCTTTATTCAGCCAAGGCGGCGGCGGCGATGCAGACCTTGGCAAGACGGCCCGCTCTGCGCGGTCTCTTCGAAAAAACATGGGTTTTTGCGCTTTCCACTCGCATCGCGGCAGCCTTCGACGGTGTCGCCAGCGAAAGAATCCGCATTGCCGCGCAGCCCGACGAGGATGTGCTGCTGGCGCTTTTGCAGGCGCCGCGCTGAGCCGCGTCATCACACCGCCCCTTTTCACCGCTTGGTGATGTGCTAGACCCTTTCTGAACCATCATGCGCCGCCAGGCGTTGAGACGAAGCGAATTGTGCGGAGCCCAGGCATGGTCAAGACGCCGAAGATGCGACACTCGAAAAGCCGCCGCGAGCCGGTGACCATCGATCTCGAGCCGGGCGCCGTCTCACGCATCGCCGACGAGGACGCCGCCAGGCAGGAGGCCCGGACAGACGAGGCGAAGGCCGAGGAAGCAGCGAACGCTTCGCAGCCCGAAGTTCCCGAAGAGCCGGTTCACGCCGACCAGACCGATCTCGAGCCCTGGGAGCATACCGACGCCCGGGCCGAACCGGAGCAGCCGCCGGCAGCGGCGACAAAGCCCGCTAGCGAGGCCGAGATCCCCTATCCCGGATCGCCCGACGAGCCCGGATCGTCCGACGAGCCCGGATCGTCCCACGGTCCCGGATCGTCCGATGCGCCGGCCGGCAAGACCAAAGCTTACGATTACAGTTTCGAGGACGCATCGGCGAAGCGCCCGCAGACCGACGGCAACAAGGCAAAACCCGAGACACGGGACGAGAAAATGGCGCCACCCCCTGAAAAGCGCGGCGGCCTCAACGGCGTCGCCGCCGGCATCATCGGCGGCGTCATCGCGCTGGTCGGCGCCGGCGGGCTGCAATCTGCCGGCCTGCTCGGCGCGCCGGGTTCGGGCGCCGGCGTCTCGCTCGATGGCGTCAACGGCGACATCGCCTCGCTGAAGACCGAAATCGCCGGTTTGAAGGACGCCGGCGGCAACGGCGATGGAGCGGCCAAGATGGTCGGCCTGTCCTCGGGCCTTGAACAGGTCAAGGCCGATGTGGCGGCGCTGAAATCGGCTGTCGAGAAAGGTGGAGCAGGCGACGCAGCCGGGGTCGCCGCACTGGGCGACAAGGTCGCGCAGATCGAGACGGCGGTCGCCGCCCTCGGCAAGGCCGGCAGCTCGGCGCCGGTCGATCTCGGTCCGCTCAACGAGAAACTGGCTGGCCTCGACGCGCTGGTGAAGTCGGCCGGCGAGGCTACGACGGCGCAGGAGGGCCGGCTCACAGCGCTGGAGCAGTCTGTGTCGCAGCTGTCCGGCAAGGTCGAGGCGGCGGCGGGGCAGCCGAAGGTCGCGCTTGCCATCGCGGCGTCGGCCTTGAAGGCGGCGCTCGAGCGTGGCGGGCCGTTTTCGGCCGAACTCGAAACCCTCGCGGCAATTTCGCCCGATGCGCCGCAGCTTGCGGCACTGCGCCCCTATGCTGAAAAGGGCGTTCCGACCCGCGCCGAGATCGCATCGCAGGCTGATGCCGCCGCCAATGCCATGGTCACTGCCGCGACGCCCGTCGATGAGAATGCCGGCTTCCTGCAGAATCTGATGTCGAGCGCCGAATCGCTGGTCAAGGTCAGGCCGATCGGCGCCGTCGAAGGCGCCGGCGCACCGGAAACCGTCGCGCGCATGGAGGCGGCGGTCAACCAGGGCGACTACGCCAAGGCACTCAGCGAGTATGAAACGCTGCCCGAGGCCGCCAAGGCCGCTGGCGCGGACTTTGCCGGCAAGCTGAAGGCACGCATCGAGGTCGAAACCCAGGTCGATGCGCTGATCTCGGGCGCGATGAAGGCATGAGGGCAACACAATGATCCGCCTGCTCGCCTTCCTCATCGTCGTTTTCGCGCTCGGGCTGGGCTTTGCCTGGCTGGCCGACCGGCCGGGCGACATGGTCGTCACTTTTAACGGCTATCAATACCAGGTCAGCCTGATGGTGGCGGCGGTGGCCGTCGTTGCCGTGGTCGCCGCGGTGATGATCCTGTGGTGGCTGCTCAAGTCGCTGTGGAACAGCCCCTACACCATCTCGCGCTATTTCCGTGTCCGCCGCCGCGATCGTGGCTATCAGGCGTTGTCGACCGGCATGATTGCCGCCGGCGCCGGTGATGGCGCGCTGGCCCGCAAGAAGACCAAGGAAGCCGCCAAGCTGATCCGTTCCGACCAGGAGCCGCTGATCCACCTGCTGGAAGCGCAGGCGTCGCTGCTCGAAGGCGATCATGAAAGCGCGCGACAGAAATTCGAGAGCATGCTCGACGATCCCGAGATGCGGCTGCTGGGCTTGCGCGGGCTTTATCTGGAAGCCGAACGGCTCGGCGACCGCAACGCCGCCAGGCATTATGCCGGCCGCGCCGCGGTGATGGCGCCGCAGCTGGCCTGGGCGGCGGAATCGACGCTGGAAGAGTTGACCGCGCGCGGCGACTGGGACGGCGCCCTGAAACTGGTCGACGCGCAGAAATCGACACGGCAGATCGAGCGCGATGCCGCCAACCGCCGCCGCGCCGTGCTGTTGACCGCCAAGGCGCAGGCGCTTGCCGACAGCGACCCCGCCGCTGCCAGGACGGCGGCGATCGAGGCCAACAAGCTGCGGCCGGACTTCGCGCCCGCCGCCGTTGCCGCCGCGGCCGCATTGTTCAAGCAGAACGATGTGCGCAAGGGCTCGAAGATACTCGAGGCGGCCTGGAAGGCCGAGCCGCATCCGGAAATCGCCGAGCTCTATACCCATGCAAGGCCGGGCGACGCCGTGCTCGACCGTCTCAACCGGGCGAAGAAGCTGCAGGAAATGAAGAAGAACCACGCCGAATCGTCGATGACGGTGGCGCGCGCCGCGCTCGACGCGCAGGATTTCTCGACCGCCCGCCGCGAGGCCGAGGCGGCAATCCGGATGGACCGCCGCGAGGGCGCGTATCTGCTGCTCGCAGACATCGAGGAGGCTGAAACCGGCGATCAGGGCAAGGTGCGGCAGCTGCTGTCCAGGGCTGTGCGGGCGCCGCGCGATCCGGCCTGGGTCGCAGACGGCGTGGTATCGGAACGCTGGGCGCCGGTGTCGCCGATCACCGGCCGGCTCGACGCCTTCGAGTGGCGTGCGCCGATGGAGCGTCTCGGCCAGTTGATCGACAGCCATGACGACATGCCAGCCGGTGCGGCGCCGGTCATCGAAGCATTGGCAAAGCCCACGAGCGAAAAAGGGCCGATCGAGGTGATCGATGACGCCGGTGGCGAGACGTCGGCGGGCAAGCAAGCTGAAAGTCGCGAAGAAGATCATGTCAGGCCGATCACGGCAGCGGCCTTCGCCGCGGTGCCGAGCGATGCCGAGGGCGTCGATCCGGCCGAGGAGCTTGCGCGGTTGCCGGACGATCCCGGCGTCGATCCGGACGAGGAAGCGGAGAAATCGCCGCGCCGGTTTCGGCTGTTTTGAGTTGGGCAGGCCGTCAGGCCGTTGGGGTATGGATCTATGTTTGAACGCGTTCTGTCGTTTCTCAGGGATTTGCCGGCCGGCGCTGGCACTCGTGCCAGCACGGACGATCCGCGCATCGCCGCCTCGGCGCTGCTCTACCATGTGATGAATGCCGATGGCGTGCGCCAGGATGTCGAGTGGGAACGGTTCAAGGCGGTGCTGGCGGAGAGCTATTCGATCAGCGGCACGGAACTTGAGGCGCTTGCCGCCGCCGGCGAGCGGGCCGACAATGAGGCGATCGATCTCTATGCCTTCACCAGTGTCCTGAAGCGGCATCTCGATGCCGATGCGCGCAAGGCCTTCATCGGCCTGATGTGGGAAATCGTCTATGCCGACGGCGAGTTGCACGAGCTCGAGGACAACACCGTCTGGCGCGTCGCCGAGCTGATCGGCGTCGAACGCCATGATCGCGTCGAGGCGCGCCGCAAGGCAGCGGCGCACGCGCCCGGCGCCACCGGAACATCGAGCGACGAATAGGATTTTCGCCTTCCCATGCCGCGTCAAACGAGTTCGAAGCCAAAGATACTGATCGTGCTGCATCAGGAGAGTTCGAGCCCAGGGCGTGTCGGCCACATGTTGCTGGAAGAAGGGTTCGACCTCGATATCCGCCGGCCGCCGCTTGGCGACGCCTTGCCCGAAACACTGGACGGCCACGCCGGCACGGTGGTGTTCGGCGGTCCGATGAGCGCCAATGACGAGGACGAGTTCGTTCGCCGCGAGACCAGCTGGCTGGAAATACCGCTGAGGGAGAACCGGCCATGTCTCGGCATCTGTCTCGGCGCACAGATGCTGGTCAACTATCTCGGCGGCAAGGTCGAAGGACACGGCGAAGGGCTGGTCGAGGTTGGCTGGTATCCCCTGAAAGCGACCGAAGCCGGCAAGCAACTGATGCACTGGCCGGAGATGGTCTATCAGTTCCACCGCGAGGGTTTCTCGCTGCCCAGGGACGCGACGCTGCTGGCGACGGCCGAGACCTATCCCAACCAGGCCTTCCGCTACGGCGACAATGCCTGGGGCATCCAGTTCCATGGCGAACTGACCAGGGTGATGATGCAGCGCTGGGTGGTGCGCGGCGCGCATCGCTTCGAATTGCCCGGTGCCCAGCCCGGCCGCGATCATCTCGGCGGCCGGCTGATCTGGGACATGCATCTCAAGCGCTGGCTGGACGAGTTCCTGCGGATGATTTTCGGCAAGCCGAGCAGATAGCTAATGCATGTCGCCCAAAAGTGACCTCTGGGAAAACGACATGCATAAAACAAGACCTAAAGCGCGGCGCGTGAATCTGTTTCGACGCGACGCGCTTTAAGGTTCGAGCACCGGCCGCAGGAAGCTGCGCTCGTAGCTGAGAATGCTGCGATTGCGTTTTTCCATTTCAAACACTTCCTGGCATTCCGGGTCGGCAGCCATACGCTTGCGATAGACCTCGTAGTCGGCGAGGCTCGGGAAGCTGAACATGGCAAAAGCGATATTGCTCGCCCCCTCGCTCGGAAGGAAATAGCCGTGATGGTTTCCGCCGAGGCGGTTGACCAGAGCTATCCAGCGACGGCCATAATCTTCGAACTCGGCAAGCTTGTAGGGGTCGATGACATATTTCAGGTAGCAAGTGATCATGAGAGCTCCTGTGGCACGGGGGCGGGGCATTTTGGCTTGTCAACTGGAGGAAGATCAGTTGCGTCCGTCGAGATGGCGCACCTTGCGCAGTTGCGGGAACAGCACCATCCACAGGCCCGCTACGGCGATGGCGCCGATGCCGCCGATCACCACGGCCGGCACCGTGCCGATCAGCGCGGCCATCGTGCCGGCGCGGAATTCGCCGACCTCGTTGGAGGCGCCGACAAAGACCTGGTTGACGGCGTTGACGCGGCCGCGCACCTCGTCGGGCGTCCACAGCTGAATTAGCGTTTCCCTGATGTAGACGCTGAACATATCGGTGGCGCCAAGGAAGACCAGCGCCACGATCGACAGCCAGGTGATGGTGGAAAGGCCGAACAGCACGGTGAAGGCGCCGAACGAGGCGGCGGCGACCAGCATGATCATGCCCGCGTGGTTGCGAAGCGGATGCCCGGCCAGCCAGATGGCGACGCAAATGGCGCCGATGCTGGGCGCCGAGCGCAGCAGGCCGAGGCCCCAGGGGCCGAGCTGGAGGATGTCGCGCGCATAGACCGGCAGCAGCGCCGAGGCGCCGGACAGGAGCACGGCGAACAAATCGAGCGAGATGGCGCCGAGCACGATCTTCTCGCTCCAGATGTAGCTGAACCCGCCGAGCAGGTGCTGCATCGTCGGCTTTTCCGACTCGGTCCGCTGCGACGGCTTCGGAATGGTGAAGATCAGCAGCCCGGACACGAGCATCAGGACGGCGGCGGTTCCGTAGGCCGCTTCCGGCGACACGCCGTAGAGCAGGCCGCCGGCGACCGGGCCGACGATGGTCGCCGTCTGCCAGGCCGATGAATTCCAGGCGATGGCGTTGGCGAAATCCTGAGGCGGCACCAGATTGGCGAACAGCGAGGCGGAGGCCGGACCGAAAAAGGCGCGGGCGACGCCGAACATGGCAAGCACGCAGAAGATCGGCAGCGGCCCGCTGATGCCGCGCAGCGTCAGGACCAGCAGCGCCAACGCGCACATCGCCTCCACCACGACCGCCAGCGCCATGATCAGGCGGCGGCCGAAGCGATCAGCGACGACGCCGGTGACCAGCACCAGAAGCAGCGACGGCAGGAACTGGACGATGCCGACAAGGCCGAGATCGAGCGGGTCGCGGGTCAAATCGTACATCTGCCAGCCGACCGCGACGGACACGATCATGGTGGCGAATGTGGTGAGGAAACGCGCCGCCCAATAGCTCAGGAAGGACCGATGGCGGAACGCGGCATAGCGCTGGTCCGGCGATATCTGTTCTGCTGTCATGATTTAAGAGGCCCCGTTCGAATGGCATCAGCTGGCGGGGCACTTCCACGATGGGCGCTGGTCCGGCTGGCGGAACTTTTAGCTCAGTTCGCAGCGGATATGCGTCAAAATCAGTGCTGGATCAAGGAATTTTCAGCCTAAAGCGCGTCGCGACTTTTGAGCGAGATGCATTAGCGCTACTGCGTCATGAGTTTCTGGCCGAACGGAGCAATCGTTGACGTTGGCGCTGCCCCTCACTGTCCTGCCGGACATCCTATAGTGACGGGGAGAGAGGGGCGGGCGGCGACGCCGGCATTTCTCCCGCAACGCTGGAGATTGGCGAAATCGCCGATGACAGCACCCCTCCCCCCCTTACTATACGGGGAGAGGATGCCGGCAGGCAGGTGAGGGGCGGCGCAGACGCTGGCCA
>NZ_RZTB01000147.1:0-10520 GCF_003997735.1 Mesorhizobium sp. M7A.F.Ca.MR.148.00.0.0
GCGCTATATCGAGACCGGCGTCAACGATGCCGGCAATGTCTATCTCGGCTTCGACATCGGCGACGTCGCCAAGGATGGCGCGGTCAGCTACCGGATGACGGGCAAGGTCGCCGGCGGCGACACCTACAGCGATTTGCAGAATGGCTGGCGCGGCTTCATTTCGCCCAGCATCACCTGGCAGCCCGACGAGCAGACCAAGCTGACGGTACTGGCAAACTACAGCCACATCGACGAGAACCACAATGGCGGCAGCTTCCTGCCTTACATCGGCACTGTAACGGATCGGATTATCGGCGGAGTGAATTACGGTCGAATCGACCCAGATGCCAATTTTACCGAGCCGAGTGTCGATCTCTACAAGCGCGAGCAAGGTTCGATCGGCTACGAGTTCGAGCACACTTTCGACAACCAATGGACGGTGCGTTCCAACATGCGCCTCAGTGCGGCCTCGATTAATGAAGTCAACGTCTACGCCAACGGGTGGGCGAGCGCGACGCAGCTCAATCGCATCAATTTCGGTCACGATACCGACGCCACGACATTCCTGTCGGACCTGCAGATCGAGGGCAAGGTGGAGACAGGCGCTGTCGAACACACGCTGCTGGCCGGCATCGACTACAAATATTACAACATCGACCAGGTGCAGTCGTCGGCGCTCTTCGGCACAACCCCTCCCATTGATGCTTTCGACCCAATCTACGGCGCGCCACTGACGCCACGAGTCAGCTACCTCAATCAGGACTTGACCCAGAAGCAGCTCGGCTTCTATGCGCAAGACCAGTTGCGCTTCGGCGACGGCTGGCTGGTGACGCTGAACGGCCGTTACGACCGTGGCTGGCTCGACGCCGACAATCGGCCGACATATTACTCGGCGAGTTCCAGCACGCAGAACCAGACTGTCGGCGACTTCTCCGGTCGCGCGGGCCTCGCCTATGAGTTTGCCAACGGCGTAACCCCCTATGCCAGCATTGCCACCTTCTTCAACCCGCTCATCGGCACCGACGCCAACGGTAATCTGTTCAAGCCGGAAGAGGGCGTGCAGTACGAAGTCGGCGTCAAATATGTTCCGACCTTTGTCGATGGCCTGTTCACCCTGTCGCTTTTTGACCTGACCCGTCAGAATGTACCGTCGAACGTTACTTTCTTCACGCAGTTGCAAACCGGCGAAGTGCGCTCACGCGGTATAGAACTGGAAGGCAAGGTCAACGTCACTGAGGATTTCCGGCTCACCGGCGCTTTCACCGCCTATGACATCGACATCACCAAGGACGCCAACCCGGAGCTGATCGGCAAGACGCCGTTCATCGTTCCAGAGGTGATGGCCTCCGCCTCAGTCGACTATACTTTTCGTGGCGGCTGGTACGACGGCATCTCGATCGGTGGCGGCCTTCGCTACGTCGGCTCCTCATGGGCAGACAACGCAAACAACAACAAGGTTCCAGCTGTCACACTGGCCGACCTGAAGCTTGGCTACGACAGGGAGACCTGGGGTGTCGATCTGAACATCACCAATCTGTTCGACAAAACCTATGTCTCCAGTTGTCAGACCACCACTGTCGAAGCCTGTTCCTATGGCGAAGGCCGCTCGTTCAAGCTGAAGGCGCATACGACTTGGTAGTCGACTTGGTTACAGCTTGCCAAACAAGCCAGTGATGATCCATCTGCCCAACAGACGGCAGGTGCTTGCGCTGGCGGCCGCGGCATTGCTGCCACCGGTCGCCGCCAGGGCGGCGGCGATGCGGGTTGCCGCGATCGACTGGGGCATGCTGGAGACGTTGCTGGCACTCGGCATCGAGCCGGTGGCGGCGACCGAACTGATCCAGTTTCGCAAGATCGCGGTCGAGCCGAGAGTGCCCCAATCGGTGACCGATCTCGGGCTGCGCGGCGCGCCCAATTACGAGCTGCTGCGCATCGTCGCGCCTGATGTCATCGTGATCTCCAATTTCTACGAATACCAGCGCCCGATGCTCGAACGTATCGCGCCGGTGTTTGCGCAAACGGTCTACGAGGCCGGCGTGCCGCCTTATGTGCTCGCCGAGGCAGCGACACTGGCCCTGGGCGAAAAGCTGGGACGGCAGGCCGAGGCGGAGCGCTATACCGATGAGACCGCTGATGAAATCGCGCGGCTGCGCGGCACCTTGCCGCGCGCTTCCGGGCGTCCGGTCTTCGTCATCAGCCTAGGCGATAGCAGGCATTTTCGCGCCTTTGGCCGCGACTCCATGTTCGGCGATGTGCTGACGCTTCTCGGCCTGGTCAATGCATGGACCGACGAGACGAGCTACAGCGCGGCGGCACCCGTCGGACTGGAGGCGCTGGCGCGCGTGCCCGAGGCGTCGATCCTGATCGTTTCGCCACTGCCGGCCGATGTCGGGCGCTCGCTTCCGACAAATGCCTTGTGGAATGCTCTGCCGGCGGTGCGTCAGAACCGCGTTGCCGTGCTGGAGCCGGTCAACCATTTCGGCTGCCTGCCGTCGGCGCGTCGCTTCGCGCGCCTGGCGACGGCAGCTATTGCCGGGCAAAGCCATGGCTGAGCGCGCAGTCGGCCACCGCGCCACGACGAGTGCCGCGCTGTCGCCAATCGCCCTGTGGAGCTTCCTGGCGGTGCTGGCCGCGCTCCTGTTCGCATGGCGGCTCGGCATGCAGTGGCCGGCTCCACTGCCGGGCGGCATCGGTCTCGACCGCGTCATCCTGGTCTACAGCACGCTGCCGCGCGGCGCGGTGGCGGTGCTGGCGGGCGCCGTGCTCGGCTTGTCCGGCCTGCTGTTGCAGCATGTGCTGCGCAACCCGCTGGCCGAACCGTCGACGCTTGGCATCTCGGCCGGCGCGCAACTGGCGATGACGATCGCCTCGCTTTACGCACCGCTGCTGATGGAGCGGTCGCAGGGCCTGGTCGCCTTCGCCGGTGGCATCGCCGCGGTGCTGCTGGTGCTGGCATTGACCTGGCGGCGCGGGCTGGAGCCGGTGTCGGTCATGCTCGCCGGGATGATGGTGGCGCTGACCGCCAGTTCCGTCAGCGCAGCACTGATCCTCGCCAATGGCGATTACCTGTTTTCGCTGTTCATCTGGGGCGGCGGATCGCTGGTCCAGCAGGACTGGGAGCCGACCATCGCGCTGACGATCAGGCTGGCGGCCGGTGCGGTTGCCGCATTGATGCTGCTGCGGCCGCTGACCATCCTTGGTCTCGACGATGCCTCGGCACGCGGCTTGGGCGTCGCCCGTCACTCAAGCCGCTTTCTCATCATCGCGCTTGCCGTGTGGATGGCGACGTCAGTCGCGGCAGAGGTTAGCGTCATCGGGTTCGTCGGTCTTGCAGCGCCGGCGCTGGCCACGCTTTCGGGCGCCCGCACACTGCGCCAAAAACTGATCGCCGCGCCGTTGATCGGCGCCGTGATGCTGTGGCTGACGGACGGGCTGGTACAGCTGGCCGCCGGTTCCGGTGGCGAACGCATTCCGACCGGTGCCGGCACCGCCCTGCTCGGCGGTCCGCTGCTGCTGTGGCTGTTGCCGCGGCTGCGCCTTTTCGAGTGGCCGCATCTCGGTTCGAATGGTACCGCACCGCGCAAGGCCAGCCGGCCCTGGCTGATCATCCTGCTTCTGTTTGCGCTGGCGCTTGTCGCTGCCATCGTGGCGCTTGTCGTCGGGCGTGGCCCGGACGGCTGGTCTATTGCTGGGGGAGACCTGTTAACCGATCTCGCCGCGTGGCGTGCGCCGCGGATCGGCGTGGCGGCCGCCGCAGGTGCCATGCTCGCGGCCGCCGGCGTCGTCATCCAGCGGGTCACCGCCAACCCGCTGGCAAGCCCCGAAGTGCTGGGGGTCGGCACCGGCGCCGGCGCCGGCCTGACCGCCGTGCTCATGGTTAGTGCCACCGCCGGGCTGGGCTGGCAACTCGCCGGTTCCGGCCTCGGCGCGCTAGCGGCGTTGGTTGCCATGCTTGTCCTTGCCGCACGAGCAAAGTTCGGTGCCGAGCGGCTGCTGCTTGCCGGTATCGCCATGAGCGCGCTGTGCAGCGCTGCGATCACCGCGACGATCGCCATGGGCAACGCGCAGTCCTACATTTTGTTGCGCTGGCTGAGCGGCTCGACCGGCCAGGCGTCGGCGCTCGATGCAGGGCTGGCAATCGCCTGTCTGTTGCCGCTGACGCTGCCGCTGTTCCTTGCCGCCCGCTGGCTGGACATCCTGCCGCTCGGGTCCGACAGCGCACGCGGGCTGGGCGTGCCGGTCGCTGGCGGACGATTGATGCTGATCGTCGTTGCCGCGCTCCTCACCGCGCTGGCCGCCATGGTCGTCGGGCCATTGAGCTTCGTCGGCCTGATCGCGCCACACCTTGCCCGTCTGGTCGGCTTTTCGCGCGCCCGCGTCCATCTCGCCGGAGCGATGCTTCTGGGCGCCCTGCTGATGATCGTCTCGGACTGGCTGTCGCGCATGGCTGCCTTTCCCTACGAACTGCCCGCCGGCCTGTTCGCTTCGCTGCTTGGCGGGCCGTATCTCGTCTACCTGCTTGCCAAGGGCGTGCCGCGCCAGGGCTGACGGGTTCCGAAATGCTATGAGGTTCTATCCATAGGGCTAGGCCAGTGCGGCCAAGCTGGCGCGCATCGATTGGTCATGTTCCGGCAGCCGCGATACGGTCGGCAGGCCGCGGGCTTCCTGGGCACCGAAGCCCAACCGTGTCAGACAGGCTCGCGCCAGGGCCGCATTGCTGTCGATGACGACCAATCCATTGATATCGTTGAGGCTGGCGGCCACCACCGACAGTTCGGTGCAGCCGAGCAGGGCTGCATCGGCGCCGGCCGCTTGCGCGATATCGAGCGCGCGCTCGGTTTCAACCGCCGCATCCGCGATCGAACCCGCTTTGACGAGGCTGATTGCGCTGTCGACACACTGCTGAAACTCGGCATTCGCGGGAAGGCAGAGCTCAAATCCCGCCGCCGACATCCTGTCCTGATAGAAGCCGGAGACCAGCGTGCCTTGGGTGGCGAGAACAGCAACCCGGCCCTGATCCAGGCTGCGACGCGTCTCCGTCACCACAGCATCTCCGATATGGATGATTTCCGCGCGCGAATTCGCCGCCAGTTGGCTGTACCAATGGTGGGCGGTGTTGCACGGCATCGCGATGCGGGCGACGCCGAGCGCATTGAGCGTCGCGACCGCGGCTTTCAAAGGCGCCAGCGGCCCATCATGGCCGGCAAGGATCGCTTCGGTCCTGTCGGGCAGCTGCGGGACACTGAGAATCACGGCAGGCACATGTTCGTTGTCTCTGAACGCCTGGGTCATCCGGGTCAGCTTGAAGGAGAAATCAGCCGAAGCAAGCGGCCCAAGACCGCCGATAATGCCGAGCTGGGGACGGATGCTGTCGTCGATCATCTGACAGGCTCGGCTTCGAGCTGGTCCGAGGCGACGTCAGGCTGCGTCGTCTCCCTGTGGCTGGGAGCGATCATTGCCGTGCTCGCCGCGACGGTGCAGACGCTGGCCAGCGTCATGAACGTGTCGACGGCTGCATCCACCGCGACGAACAGGACGAACGCCGCCTCGAAGGGAAGCTTCAGGTAGCCGCACACGATGGACATCTGGGACAGGATGAGCAGGCTACCCATGCCGCCGGTGGTGAGCGCGAGAAGCGCTGAGATGATGCCGACGAGCACGAGGTCCGAGACTGCAAGCTGGTGGCCGTAAAGCTGGGCGATGAAAAGCGCACCCGAGGTGTAGAGCAGCGCTGGGCCTGTACGCAGCAATGCCGCCTGCAGCGGCACGAGCAGTTCGACCACCACCAGGCTGAACCGCAGGCGCTCGCTCAAAAGGTTGATGACCCAAGGCAGCGAGGCGACCGTAGAGCGTGTGGTGATGGCCACCATGAGAAGGGGCTGGCAGGTCTTGATCGTGGTCCAGTAGCTTCGTCGCGACCGGATGGCGATAATCGCAAAAGCCCCGGCAACGAATATGAGGCAGGAGAGGCCCATCACCAGCAGGTAACCGCCCATCAGCGTGAGCGGCTTGGTTCCGGTCGACGCGGTCTGGTCCGCGATCAGGATGAAGGTTGCAAAGGGCAACCCCCAGATGAACCAGTTGGTGAGCACCGTGCAGGCCCGGTAGACCGCGTTGAGCGCCTGGGTCAGGCTCATGGACGAAGGCTGGGGAATCTTCCCCATCGCGAGCCCGAAAAGCAGGCAGAACAGCAAAACCTGGATGGTCTGGCCCGAGGCAAGCGCGTTGAAGACGTTGTTCGGCACCAGGTCGAGCAGGATCGAGTGCCCGCCATTGGGATCCCCATTGGAGGGCGGCGGCTGGAACGGGAAGGCGAGATCGGTGGACACGCTGCCTTGCGAATTGATGAACTCGCCAAGCTCGATGCGCGACTGCGGATTCTCGATCTGGCCCGGCTGCAGGATCAACGACAGGGTGCCGCTCACCAGCACGCTCAGGAACGATACGGCCAGCACGGCCATGCCCACCTTGCCGAGGTAGCGGACGGATTTCGGGTCCTGGACCATTGCCGTGATGGAGAAGATGACCGACGAGACCAAATAGGGCAGGACGACCATCTTGAGGAAATTCAGGTAGAGCTGTGCGACAGGGCTGATCGCATGGGCAAAGTCTGGATAGTAGAGGCCGCACAGTATCCCTGCAGCAATCATCACAATCGTCGTCACCGGAGATCGCAGGATACGCCTTGCTGCGAGGCGCCAGTCGAAAGGCAGGGGTCCGGCTACCTCGGAGATGGCCATGTCAGGCTTTGCTCCCCAGGCGATAGCGGGCGATGATCTCATCCGTGTTGAGAATCTGCTGACCCCGCGCGAGATCGAGATAGAGATCGACAAAGGCCGCGAGGTGCGGATTGTCGGGCCGCACGCCGACTGCGATCGTATCGACCTTGTCGGTCAGCGTGATCGAGCGCGCGACAACCGTCATCGACGGATCGTCGACCATCAGCTTCTTGATCTCGAAATCATCGCGATAGGCCATGTCGATCGTCCCGTTTCGGATCGCATCGATGATCAGATCCCAGCTTGCCAGGCGGTGGATTTGCGCATGCGGGAAGGTCGTGGCCGCATAGGTGGCGAATGAAGAGCCCTCGATCACGCCAAGATCGCCTGAGAAATCACGGACGATCTGTTCGGCCGGTTTGCCTTGCGCGATACGCGCCAGGTTGAGGCGGTTGGCGATCAGCCCTTGCCGCAGCATGGCGTAGGGGCGGGAATAGATGATCGACCGGCCGCGCTGAAGCGTCCGGCTGAGCTTGCCAATCGCCATGTCGGCCTGTCCGGAACTGACCTGTCTGACGATATCGTCGAACGTTGCGGCGGATCGGTCGAATACCGGCTCGACGCCAAGCGCCGCGGCGATGCCGTGGGCCAACTCCATGTCTATGCCATCGTCCCCCGATCCGTCGGACGGAAAGAACGGATTGGAAGCGAAGGCCGGCATTGCGATGCGCAATGCATCGCCGCTCGCGATAGGTTGAGGCGCCTGCTGTCCCGGAGTGCTGGCTGCGCGGGCTTGCGAGATCAGCAACCCGCCGCTCCCGGCCGCAAGCAGTGTACGACGTGTAACCGACATGCGCGTTCTCAATTAACCCGGGAAAGCTGCAACATGCACAACCCGCGTTAAACAAACGTATATATTACACTGAGCCTTTTTATGTATTGGACAAGCAGCTTAGCGCCACAAAATATCAGCACTGCCTAATATATTAGGAAAAGCGGAAGGATCGCGTTGCTTCCCGCCGGGCGATCGTTTGGATTGTCAAAACGTCTCGACCCAAGGCCGTAACTCAAGCTCCGAGCTCCAGGCGCTGCGATGCTGGCGATGGACCGCGAGATAGGCCTCGGCGATAGCGTCCGGCGACAGGCGGCGGTCCTGTAGGTCGGGATCGGCTGCCTGTCCGGGCGGCGCGATCTGGCCGTCGATAATGAAATGGGCGACGTGGATGTTCTGCGGGGCGAGTTCGCGGGCCATGGACTGCGCCAGGCCGCGCAGGCTGAATTTCGGCATGGCAAAGCCGGCCGAGCCGGGAAAGCCCTTCACACTGGCAGTGGCGCCGGTGAACAGGATCGAACCGGATCCCCGGACAAGCAGCCGGCGCGCCGCCTGCTGGCCGACCAGGAAGCCGCCATAGGCGCCGACCAGCAATGCCTGTTTGACCGCTTCCGCATCGAGCTCGGCGATCGGGCCGCGGGTGCGTGCGCTGGCGTTGAACACCACGAGCGCCAGCGTGCCGGCCTTGTCGGCGGTGTCGAACAGCCTGGCGACGGACGCAGCGTCGGCGACATCCGTCTCAACGGCCAGAGCACCGGTTTCGTCGATCAGAGCGCTGAGCTTCTCGACGTTACGGGCGGCCAGAACCACGCGAAAGCCTTCCCGGGTGAGAAGGCGCGCAAGCGAGGCGCTCAGACCAGCGCCCGCGCCTGCAATAACGGCCACATCGGATGAGGTCATGATTTTCTCTCCCTTGCGGATTTCGGCGGAAGCGTTCGCCAGACCAGACAAGGTCGCGCCTTCGGGGCTGCCAGGCAAGAGGTGGCATCTCGTTGGCTGTTGAACCAGACGGGCTGCAGAAACGACGTTGCGCGGTCCAACATCGCCTGTGGCGCTACGAAAGCCGCTCGGCCTTCAGCACCGAGACCGCCACTTCGAAAGGGACAAGGCTTGGACCTTGCCCGCCGCCCGGATTCATTAGACCAACATTTTGGCGGTAGAATCGTCAGGTTTCGTAAAGCTGTCGGCGATCTCATCAATGGGACTGGAGCGTGGTCCCGAAAAGTGGGAAACGGTTTCCGGAAAGATCATGCTCAACAAGGAAACGACTATGGAACCAATCTGGGCCGTCGGCCTGATGACCGGCACGGTGCTGGACGGCAACATCGACGTCGCGCTGATCAAGACCGACGGCGAACGTATCGAGGATTTCGGCACCTACCGGCTGATGCCCTATCCTCCGTCGATCCGCTCCCTGCTGGAAGAGACGCTGACGGAGGCGCGGGCGTGGAACTTTGTCGGGCCGGAGCCGGCGATCTTCCACACCGCGGAGGAAGCCCTGACGCGTGCCCAGTCAGCAGCCGTCAAGGAATTGGTCGAAGGCTATGGCATGACGATGGCCGATATCGGCGTCGTCGGTTTTCACGGCCAGACCGTTCTGCATCGCGCGCCGCAGGCTGGACGGCTGGGCCAGACAAGGCAACTCGGCGACGGTGAGCTGATGCATGCCCTGTTGGGTACCAAGGTCGCTTACGATTTCCGCTCGGCCGACATGCGCGCCGGGGGGCAAGGCGCGCCGCTGGCCGCGGTCTATCACACGGCGTTGATGCGCGGCGCCGGCGCCAATGGCGAGGTGGCCGTACTCAATCTCGGCGGCGTCGCCAACATCACCTGGTGGGATGGCGCCGACAATGTCGTTGCCTTCGACACCGGCCCCGCCAACGCGCCGCTGAACGATTTCATCAAGTCGAAGGGGCTCGGCGAGATGGACCGCGACGGCGCGCTCGGCGGTGCGGGCAAGGTGGACGAGGCGCGGCTGGCCAAGCTGCTGCAGCACCCCTATCTCACCAAGCCCTATCCCAAATCGCTGGACCGTTTCGACTTCGGCGCCGCCATGGCGGACGGGCTGGATGCGGAGGATGGCGCGGCACTGCTGACCGCCTTTACCGCTGGAGCCGTCGGCAAGGCACTCGACCTCTTACCAAGCCGTCCGAAAAAACTGGTGGTCAGCGGCGGCGGCCGCCACAACCCGACCATGATGGCGATGCTGACCAGCCGTGCCGGCGTCGAAGTGGTGCAGGCCGAGAGCCTCGGCTGGAGCGGCGACGCGGTCGAGGCGGAGTGTTTTGCTTTCCTCGCGGTGCGCGTGCTGCGCGGCCTGCCGATCAGCTTTCCGAGCACGACCGGCGCACCGCGGCCGATGCAGGGCGGAAAACTCGCCAGTTAGAGCCTCTTCCATCCCGGAACGGGATGGTCTCTATCTCAGTGTTTGAGGATGACCTTTCCCGCCCGGCCGACTTTCAGGCGATGCGGCTTTTTGCTCAGGTCTTGCAGTCGAAAGGTCTTCGGAATAGTCGAAAAGCTTTTCCGCCGGGACCCACTGTCATCCAACCGTTAAGAAGAATTAATACAAGACAACAGCGATCTTGTTTTCAGCTGACGCCTCATTTCGCAGGCGTATGGCCATTGATGCGCGCCTACATAGCGGCGGCAGTATAGTTGGGATTCAATTTATGTTGCCAGCAGGTTTAGCCTTATTGCGCGGTGCACGGCCGACGGTTTCGGGGGCGGCAGCTGCGCTCGCCCTTGCAATCATCGGGGCCATGATCGGATCCGCTGCGCGGGCTGAGCCCATTCGCGGTGCGGGGTCGACACTGGCCGCGCCGATCATCGGCAAGTGGGCAACGACATACAAGGCTGCACGCGCCGACGGCGGCGACTTCTTCACGCTGGACTGGACCGTCGATTATGAACCAGTCGGATCCCTTGCCGGCCTGATGCGGCTTGCGCAGCCCGAACTGGATTTCGCCGCCACGGATGTTCCCGTGCCG
>NZ_RZTB01000147.1:10530-12254 GCF_003997735.1 Mesorhizobium sp. M7A.F.Ca.MR.148.00.0.0
CCGGCTGATGATCTCGCCAGGAACGGCCAGCAGCAATTTCCGATCGTCATGGGCGGGATCGCGGTGGTCGCCAATCTCGATGGCCTGCCGGAGCAAGGTCTGCGCCTCTCCGGCCCGGTGATCGCCGACATCTATCTGGGCAAGATCAAGTCCTGGTCCGATCCTGCGATAAGGGTGCTCAATCCCGACATAGCCCTTCCCGATCTCGCCATCAGCGTCATCCACCGGCAGGACGGTTCGGGCTCAACCTATGTCTTCACCGAGTTTCTGTCATCGACAAGCGAAGACTGGAAGACGAAGCTTGGAGCCGACACTCTGATCGACTGGCCGCTCGGGACAGGCGCGGAAGGTACGCAAGCGCTTCTTCGTGCCGTGGCTGCGAGCAAGGGAGCGATTGCCTACGCCGAATACGGCCAGGTTCTTCGCGCCGGCCTTCCCTTCGCAGCGGTCCAGAACAAATCCGGCAAGTTCGTCAAACCGGACCCGCAGGGCGTGCAAGCAGCGGCCACCTCCGTCGCCTGGGGGGAAACGACCGACTTCTTCGCCTCCCTCACCAATCGCAGCGGAGATGGTGCGTACCCGATCAGCACGGCGGTGTTCGCCGTTGTCCAGGTCTCGGGGCGTTCGGAACATCGCTATCGCCGCGTGCATGATCTTTTCCGGCTCGCCTTCGCGCAAGGTGCCGGCGACGCCACCGCACTCGGCTATGTGCCGCTGCCGAAAGCGCTCATTGGCCAGATCGAACAGTATTGGGCAAGGCAATTGCCGGTCGGAAACTGACCCGAACGAAGCTGCCTTGCGCAGCAACTGAACTTCATACCGCGTCGTCGTGGCGACTTGTTGGGGACTGCCTGAAATGGACATAGATATCTTCAAGGACATCCTCGTGCCGGTGATCGGCGGCTTGGGCATCTTCATGCTCGGTCTGGATTTCATGGCAAACGGCATCCAGGCGCTGTCGGTCAACCGGATGCGCGACTTTCTCGCCAAGGCAGCCGGTACGCCGGTCAAAGGTGTGCTGGCGGGAACGCTGATTACCGGCGTCATCCAGTCGTCGACGGCGATGAGCGTCATGGTCGTCGGGCTGGTCAATGCCGGTGTCATCGCCCTGCGGCCGGCGATCAGCGTGATCATGGGCGCCAACATCGGCACCACGCTCGGCAACGGGCTCATCGCCCTGCCGCTCGGTCCGCTCGGATTGATCCTGGCCGGCGTGTTCTCGCTGGTCTACTGCTTCGCCAAAAGCGAAAAGGTGAAGAACATAGCGCTCGCCTGCATGGGTTTCGCTCTGATCTTCTACGGCCTCAATTTGATGACCGGCGGCCTGCGTCCGCTTCGCAACCTGCCGGAAGTCATGGCGCTGCTGCAGACGCTGACGGCCGACTCCTACCTCAACCTTTTCAAATGCGTGTTCATCGCCGCCGGCGTGACCGCGATGATCCACTCGTCCTCGGCGACGATCGGCATCGTCATGGGCCTTGGCGCGGCGGGCATTCTCGACTGGACAACCGCCGTCGCCTTCTCGCTCGGTGCCGATCTCGGCACCACGATCACGTCGTGGATGGCTTCGCTCAACCTTTCGAAGAACGCCAAGCGGACCGCCTATGCGCACATCTTGTTCAATATCATCGGGGTGTGCATCACCATCCCTCTGTTCTTCGTCTCCATCCAGGTGCTGGAATGGGCCATGCAGTTCTTCGGCGGCGATCCGGCCGTTCCGGTGA
>NZ_RZTB01000148.1:0-12189 GCF_003997735.1 Mesorhizobium sp. M7A.F.Ca.MR.148.00.0.0
TTGGTCGGGTCGAGTATGCAAATGTACCTCTGGAGCCTTTTTTCATCGGTCAACTCAGGTGCTCCCGACAACGAGGCTAAGCACAGGACTTGGCAGGACCAGCGCATGAACGCTCCACACGCTACGGCTTGACCGGTTTGGTCTCTTTCTTCGGCTGTACGGCCATCGACGGCCCCTCCGGCGGCGGGCCGGCATCGGCTGGGTTCGGCTGTTCGGCCACCGGCGTGTCAGGCGCTTGCGGGCCACCCGATGTCAGGTTGACCGACACGCCGTAGATCTTCCACTGCCGGTCAGCCGGCTCGAACAAAAGCTCGAAATTGACCTGCAAGGGTACCGACGGGAAGAAGCCAGCCATATGCAGCATACCGTTCGGCTCGATCTGAGGCAGCAAGGTTAGCTGCGGCTCGAGCACCGCGACGGCGCCGAAGTCGAGTGCCTGCTTGCGCTGGTTGGCGAAGATGTCGCCGAGCCCTGCCGCACTGTTGGCCTGGAAATTCGCCGAGCCGAGATCGCGCAAAACGGTGTAGTTACCGGTCTTGTTGGCCTGGTCGAGCGCCAAAAGCGCACCGCGGATCAGGATCAGCACGCCATTGCGGTCGATACCGGCAGGCCGCGCCGTCTTTTGCCCCACCCGTTTTTCCTTGGCTTGCGCATGCGCGGGCTGCGCAGGCACCGCGACGGCCATCAGCGCGATGGTCAATGCGGCGAAAAAACCGCGGGCGCCCGAAGTCCGCCAACCGGGCGCCCGCCACTGCAACGGCACGGAATGCTGAAGCCCCAAACCCCGCATCATCCCGGCCGTGTCAGTTCAGTGTCCATGAGGCTCCGACGCTGACGCCGACATCGCCACGGCCGGTGGTTGCCGATACGGCGGCGTTCATGCGGAACTCCTCGCTGGTGTTGTAGCCCAGGCCCAGCGCCAGCCCCGATTGCCCTTTGAAATGACCGAAGCCGCCAGCCAGCGACAGTTTGCCGGGCCTGTCGTCGTAGCGCAGTCCCGCTGTCGCCAACGCCAGCGCGGTGCCGGCACGCGCTTCCGTGCGGGTTTCGCTGATCTCGCCGCCAAGGTTCTGGAAGCGGGACTCCAACGCGCCAACGCGCCCGTCGAGAGCCGCGATGTTGTTTGGCAGGTCATTCAACGCTGCGATGTCAAAGGTGGATGTCGCCAGATTGCCGGCACCGTCCGTGGTCACCAGATGCGTGACGCCAACCTGCTCCGCCCTGCTGGCATCCGAGGCAACACCCGATAGCGTATAGGTGTTCGTGGCACTGCCGAGCTTAACCTGGTTCGTGCGGTCGGTCACAATGCCCTGGCCGACGGCAATGGAATTGTCGAGATTGGCCTTCGCACCGCTGCCCAACGCCAGGGCGTTCGAGGCATTGGCCGCGGCGCCAGTTCCGACCGCCGTCGAATTCACTTGCCCGTCGGCGGAGATGCCCGCCGAGGCGCCGCTGCCCAGCGCGGTGTTTGCCCTGTTCTGAAAGCCATTCGATGAGGTTCCACCGGTAACGGCTTGCGCGCCAACAGCGGTGTTGTTGTCTCCGTAAGCCGACGCGGAATAGCCATTCGAGACCGAGTAATCGCCCAGTGCCTTGCTGCTCATTCCGGTAGCCGTTGCCCCTCCCTCGCCGGTAGATCCCTTCGCCTGACTATCATAGCCTGTAGCCGTTGAACCGTAGCCCAGGGCCTTGCTCGCCGAACCGGTCGCAGTCGCATAGAGCGACGTGGCCTGGGCGCTCTGTCCCGTCGCGGTGGCAGCAGGGCCCGACGCTATTGCATGGTAGCCCGTAGCGGTGGACTGCGAACTCGTTGCTTCCGCATAAGCGCCTGTCGCCGTTGAAAGTCGGCCTGTCGCCTTGGAACTCGCACCGAACGCGCTGGCACCCAGCCCATTGGCCGTTGCGAAAGCCCCCACTGCGGTCGATATGTCCCCCTCAGCCTCAGCCAAGGTTCCGACAGCCGTTGCAAAGCCAAAGGTGGGGCTCGCCGGATCAGGCGGATTGGCGCTGGCCTGGGAGCCACACGCTAAGCTGTTCGGTCCGGAAGAAGTCGCACCACCATCGGTGCCGTCGTCAATCAGACAGCGATACTGCGCAAAGCCGCTGCCGGTCGTCAGCAGCAGCATCGTCCCGGCAAGCACAAGCGACAGGCGAATTTTCAAAGAGAAAACCAACATCCACCCCCGAGAATGACGCCGCAGGGTTGCCTTGCACCAGACTTGATGCCTCCAGCCACCCCACAACGATTGTTCGGCTCAACGTTGGAAGAGATCCAACAAGCGATAATCCGAACCTGACAATGGCGAGGCATCCCGAACAGTCGTCATATGACGACTGTTCGTCGCTTTGTCGGGTCGTTACGACCTTGCTGAACGAGGCTGTGACTCCAAACCACAGATTAGTCTCTTCTAATGCTTCCCGGGCTTGACCTGGACCCATCACAACTTGGCTGCACAGCGTCACAACTTGCGCGAGATGATCCGCATGTTTAGGCTTTCTCCCCAACGACAATCCTTGAACGCCGGAAGGGTCAATGGCTGACGTCAGCATCGAAGCGGTCTCCGCGGTGGTCGGCAAGGTCTATGAGGCCGCTTACGATCAGGAGCGCTGGTTCGACGCGGTAACTGAACTGCGCAATCTGTTCGGAGGCTCGCGCTCCTGCATCGTGCGCATCAGCCCACACACATTCGATGCGGTTGCATCCGATTTCGATCCGGAGTTCACCTCGCAAAAGGGCATCGAAGCCCTGTTGCGCGATCCGCTGGCGGCGGCATCGGCCGCCTTGCCCCTCGGCGTGGTCAGTCGCTGGCCCCTGACGGACGAGGTGGCGGCGTTCCGCCGCCGCGAACTCTGGCAGGACTGGCTGCGGCCGCGCGACATGTATCACGGCCTTGTCTCCAACCTGCTCTCGTCGAACGACTCGCACTGGATGCTTAGCATCGATCGCGGCCCAGGCCAGGAAACCTTCGGCGCCGACGACATCGACCTGTTGCGCAAGATCGTGCCGCACATGCGGCGCGCCGGACAGATCGGCCAGCAGTTGGAGAAAACGTCGGCCCTGGCGTCGGCGTTTTCGCATCTGCCGTTCGGCGTGTTTCTGATCAACGGCCATCAGCAGATCGCACAGATGAACGAGGCCGCCGAAGCGATGCTGTCGCGGCCCGACAGTCCGTTGCGATTGAGGGATGGCACAATCGCGGCCGCCAGTGTCGAGGATACGCAGGAGCTGGAGCGGCTCGTTGCCGACGCCTGCTCGCTGCATGACGGGGTTATACCGGGCGTCGGCGGTACACTGTTGGTGCCGTCCGATCGCCGGCAATCCGGCCTGGCGCGACTGGTGCTGTCGGTGGCGCCGTTCATCGATGCCCGCGCCTATGGCTTGGGGTCCGAGCGTTGTGCGGTGGTCATGGTGACGGAGGTCGCCCGCCGTATTCCCGATGGCTTCGAGTTGCATGTCCGCGAGCTATTCGACCTGACGCCGGCCGAAGCCCGCCTGGCGACGGAACTGGCATCGGGACGCTCGCTGAAGGAGGTCGCGGCAGCGTCCAACATCACGGTAAAGACCGGCCGCACCTATCTCGAACGCATCTTCGCCAAGACCGAAACCCGCCAGCAGAGTGAACTGGTGGCGCTGCTCAAGAGCACCGAACCGCTCACCGGGCGCAGGTAGCAACCTGATTTTGGAACCCGACAGTCGGCATATGCCGACTGTCGGAGGCAAAGCATTCCGTGCAAGTTCCGCCCTCGATTGCAGCGGCCCGCCCTGAGGAGGCGGGCCGTTGCCGATGCGGGGAAAGTAGATGTTCGAAACCGGACACGCCGTGGTGGCGGGGTTGCTTCCATTCGCCATTTCCTATGCGCTGGTGGCAATGCTGCCCGGCGCCAACTTCGCCGTCGTCACGCAAGCCGCGCTAACCGCTTCGCGTGCCACGGCTCTGTCTGCCGCCGCCGGTGTTGCCTTGGGCGCGAGTTCGCTGGCGACCGTCGTCGCGACCGACGCCGGAGCGTTGCCCTGGGGGGACGCCGCACACCAGATAGCCGCAAGCCTCTACGGCACGATGCTGGTCTTCATCGGTTGGAATTCGATGAGGCGGGCGCTGTCCCTCAAGGTTGGCTTCGACGTGCCCAAGCCCGTTCCAATCACGAGGTATTTTCGGCTGGGCTTTTTCACGGCAGTGGCAAATCCTGCAACCGCATTGTTCTTCGCGTCCTCCACGCTGAATCTGAATGCGCGCGGCGCAACACACCTACCCCTGGCTGTGCTGGTCTTTGCCATCGCCATTGCCTGGTTTGGGCTGCTCGGCCTTTGTATCTCCCAACCGGTTGCGCAGCGATTTTACAGTCGTTTTCGAAAGCATGCGGACATCGCGCTGGGAGGAACCCTGGTGGCGCTCGGCTTCTCCGCATTTGGACATTGAGCGGCAGCTTTAGCGGCCCTTTATCATCCGCGACTGGGCAGTTCCGCGCTCTTCAACAAAGCGACAAGCTGGCTTTGTTGCCGCGTCCCGGTCTTGGCAAATATCCGTTCGAGATAGGTGCGGCCGGTTTTGACGGTGACGTTGGTCGAACAGGCCGGCAAGCAGGCTTGGCGACGGCACGGTGGCGCTGGCGCTCATCGCCGTCGCCGCAACCAGAATGTCGGCACCGGAAAAGATCTCGTGCGCGGCACGGCGCAGCGGCAGGAGATGAATGACCAGCGCCGGTTGGCCTTCCCTGGCAGGAATGGGGATGGAACGGACGCCCCGATCTTGCAAATTGTGCGTAATGGCTTGCCGGAAAAGCTCATTGGCGGATACGTCGGCAAGTGCCATGCCGCCATGTGCGGCGGCGATGAAAACGGATGGCATGTTTTCCAGCAGCACATTGGCCGTCAGCACGCGTCCCGATGCGGTCATTACCGCCGCCGGCAGACCAAGGGCCTCCAGCGCCGAGACGCTCGCTTTGGCCTGCTCCATGCCCAGCCGCGCCGATACCAGGCCGGCACGCGAAAAGTGCGGGCGAAGCTGGTCGAGCCTGCCGATCGACGTCTGATCGTAGGTGCCGTCCCGCGTCCAGCGTTGAAAGACAAATGTAACCAGTTCGCCGCTCGGCATGGCAACAGCCGAACAGATGTGAGCGCCGATACCTGCCGCCCTCAATTGTATCCGTACCGGATCATGCTCAAGCTCGTCGGCAGTCAGAAAATCTTCGACCTGCACGAAACTCGCCGGTTGCAGGCTGCACATGCGCTGAATCGCATCGGAGAATTTCCAGCTGTCGCCGGCAATGAATTCATCGAACAGGGAGCGGACGGTTTCAAGGGAATTGCCATGCCCGGGAGACTCGTCACTCAACCGGCCGCGAATAGGGGAGCCGTCGCTGAACAGGAAGATCGCGCCGTCAGCCGAACTCGAAAGCTCGCTGGCCGCTTCGAGCGCACCCGCCCACAAATCCGGCACGAACGCGGCCTCGTAGATCCTGTCCGTAAGATCATCGAACATGAGAGCGCACAGCCCTTTCAGAGTCAGCGTCTTGCCGGCTCGGATCGTCAACGCGCTCCCACACGCCAACCGATACCCGCAGGATCAAAATGCCATGCTGAAGCTGAGGTCAACCTCAGATTGCTGTCGAGCCGCATGCAGTTGCCGGCCCCAAAACGACAAAACCCGCCGGACTGAGTCCAGCGGGCTCGGAACCGCGACAAAAGTCGTCTGGTGCGGCTCTGGCTTCCACGGCTTGGTCCGCCGGAGCGGACCAGACGTGGCTTTAGATAGCCCTGCGGGCGATCTTTTCGATGTCGGCGCGGTTGATGCCGAGATCGCTGAGTTGACGTGCGTTGAGACGGTTCAGTTCGCGGACGGTCTCGGTGTACATACGCCAGTTACGGAAAGCGCGGATCGGGTTCATGGTAGTCCTCCAAAATGATGTTCGTTTCGATGGTGCTCAAATAGGCGTCATCGATGAGGACTTGAATGGCTGATTTTGCATAGCAATGATGCAAATGCTGCATTGCAGCATTAAGCTTCTGTTCATCTTGTAGGCAGTGAGGCGCTGACCTCGCTCGCTGTCAGCCTACGTCGAGCACGATCTTGCCGATATGCTCGCCGTCTTCCATGCGCTCATGCGCCCGCCAGGCTTCGCTGAGCGGGAAAATCATGTCCATGACAGGAGCAACCTTGCGCGTGCCGAGCAACGGCCACACCTGCGCTTCCAATGCTGCCGCGATCGCTGCCTTGAACTCGACGGTTCGCGGCCTCAGCGTCGACCCGGTGTGGACGAGCCGCTTGACCATGATTTTCGAAAAGTCCGCGCTTGCGACAGCACCGGCCTGCACGGCGATCTGGACGATCCGCCCCTCGACCGCAGCGGCCTCATAATTGCGCGCCACATAGTCGCCGCCGACCATGTCGAGGATGACGTTGGCGCCCTTGCCGTCCGTTGCCTCCTTGACCGCGGCGACGAAATCCGCCTCGCGATAGTTGATCGCCCGATCTGCGCCGAGCTTCAGGCAGGCGTCGCATTTCTCCTTGCTGCCGGCGGTGGTGATGACATAGGCGCCGAAGGCCGAGGCAAGCTGGATCGCCGTCGTGCCGATGCCGGACGAGCCGCCATGGACGAGCAGCGTCTCGCCTTTCTTGAGGCCGCCACGCTCGAACACATTGTGCCAGACGGTGAAGTAGTTTTCCGGCACCGCCGCGGCTTCGGTATGGGTGAAGCCGGCGGGCAACGGCAGCACGCTCCCGGCATGCACCTTGACATATTCGGCATAGCCGCCGCCGGGCGTCAGCGCGCAGACGCGGTCGCCGATGCGCCAGCGCGATATGTCGTCGCCAAGGGCCGCCACTTCGCCCGACGCCTCGAGGCCCGGCAGGTCCGACGCGCCGGGCGGCGGCGGATAGGCGCCCTTGCGCTGCTGGATATCGGGCCGGTTGACGCCGGCGGCATGCACCTTGATCAGGATCTCGCCGGGGCCGGGCTGCGGCACGTCGCGTGTTTCTGGCTTCAGGACCCGAGGGCCACCCGGCTCCGAGATCGCGATGGCCGTCATCCTTGCCGGAATTTTCTGTCCGCTCGCCATGAGATTTCCCGTCTTTCCTCGCCGTTGTCCGATCGGCTGTTTGCATCGACGCCCCTGCCCTATGTATGCTGATTGCCAAATCAGGCAAATGGCCAATCTGGTCTTGGCGGAGGAGGAGCGACGATGGCGATCTTCGACGACGAACCCAAGAAGAAGGCACGCCCGCACGAGATCGGGCAGGACCTGTCACTGCTTTCCGTCAGCGACTTGACCGAGCGGATCGGTATCCTGCGCGACGAAATTGCCCGCCTGGAAGCCGAACTCAAGGCCAAGGACACCACCAAATCCGCAGCCGAAGCACTGTTCCGCCGCGGATAGGCGCGCGGGCGCAAAGCCCGCCGCCGAAAAGCCCGAATGCGATTGTCTTCAGACCCAGCGTCCCCGCCAAACCTGAGCCGGATCAAACAATGTTCGCAACCTACCGACCGATCCTCTCGCTGCTTCGCGGCACCGCTTTCCTGCTCGCGGCGTCTGGATTGCATGGGCTGCTCCTGCCCCTGCGCGGTCAACTGGAAGGCTTCTCGACCGCATCGCTCGGCCTGATGGGCACGGCCTGGGCCGGCGGTTTCGTCACCGGCTGCTTCTTCGCACCGCGCATCGTGCGCCGCGCCGGCCACGTGCGCGCCTTTGGCGCCTTTGCCGCATCCGGCGCCATCGTGGCGCTGCTCACCGGGCTGATCATCGACGAATATGTCTGGATCCTGCTGCGCGCCTTCACCGGCTTCACGATGGCCGGTGCCTTCATGGTCGTCGAAAGCTGGCTGAACGAAAAGGCCACCAACGAGAACCGCGGCACCGTCTTCGGCCTCTACATGATGGTCACTTATGCCTCGATCATGGGCGGGCAGATGATCGTCGCCGGCGGCGACGTGAAGTCCGCATCGCTGTTCATGATCACCGGCATCCTGTTTTGCCTATCGCTCATTCCGACGGCGGTCTCGACCGCCTCTCACCCCAAGCCGCTGCAGGATGTCTCACTTGATGTCAGAGGCCTTTATACCAATTCGCCGGTGTCGGCGGTCGCTTGCGTGTTGATCGGCATCGCCAACGGCGCCTGGGGCACGCTTGGCGCCGTCTATGGCGCCCGCATCGGCATTTCCACGGCCGAGATCGCCCTGATGATGAGCCTTGTGGTCGTTGCCGGTGCCGCCATGCAGCTTCCGGCCGGGCGTCTCTCCGACAAGACCGACCGGCGTTTCGTGCTGGCGGGAGCGGCTTTCGGCGGGGCTCTGTTCGCGCTCTTGATCTTTCTGTTCGAGCCGCGCTCCGGCGTCTTCGTCATCGTCTTCACTGCCGCCTATGGCGCCTTCGCCTACACGCTCTATTCGATTGCCGTGGCGCATGCCAACGACCACGCGCGCTCGGAGGATTTCGTCAAGGTATCTGGCGGGCTGTTGCTGCTCTACGGCTTCGGCACCATGATTGGACCCTTGCTCGCCGCCGCTTTGATGGGCTGGATGCGCCCGGAAGGTCTGTTCCTGGCGACCGCCTTGGCGCATCTCTGCCTGGCGGGCTACACGCTGCTGCGCATCAGCCGCCGCGCGCCGGTGCCGATCGGCGATCGTGATGCCTTCAAGACGCAGCCGGCCGACCGTTCGGTCACCCCGGAAGCATTGCGGCTCGATCCCAGAAGAAAAGCAGAAGCAGACGGTTGAGATTCGAAAGGCTTTGCCTCACTAATACAGGCATGATGTTTTCCGACGCCTTCATGGCGATTGCCGATCCCAATCGGCGCCATCTTCTGGAAGAACTTCGCCGCGGCCCGAAAACCGTCACCGAACTGGCCGCCGGCTTGCCGGTCTCGCGCCCGGCTGTGTCGCAACATCTGAAAGTGCTGCTCGATGCCGGCCTGGTCCACGCCAAGCCGGAAGGAACAAGGCGCGTCTATACGGTAAGCGGCACCGGCTTCCTCAAACTCAACATCTGGCTCGATCAGTTCTGGGAAGCCTAACCCCGATCAACCGTTGTTGTAGGGGAAGAACTTGAAGTAGGGCTGCGCCTCCTCGATCACCCGGGCGAAGGCGAGGCGCTGCAGCAGCCGGTCATGGTAGCGTTTCACGGTCGGATACTTGTCGCCGAACGGCTCGACCTTGTTGGCATAGAACAGCGCCGGGGACGCCGCGCAATCGGCCATGGTGAAGGTGTCGCCCATCGCCCAGATCTTCGACTGCATGTCTTGTTCGATGATGGCATAGGAATTGCGAAGCTTGGTCGCGGGCCTGCTCGACGCCGAACGGGTCGGTCTTATCCTGCGGCCGCAACTGGTCGCCGACGATCTTCTGCATCGGCTCCTGCGCATAGAAATCATAGAAGCGGTCGGCCTGGCGAACGGCCAGCGCCAAGTCGATGCCGGCGGGAACGAGGTCGACCGGCCCCGGATAATGCGCGGCCAGATATTCGACAACGATGGTCGATTCCAGCACCGTGCGGTCGCGCGCATCGTCGCGCAGCGCCGGCATCTTGCCGGCCGGCGAAATCTTCAGGAAGGCCGCGCGCGACTGAGCATCGCCAAGATCGACGATGACAGGCGTGAACGGCGTGGCGTTCTCGTACAGCGCGATCAGCGGCTTCCAGCAGAAGGAGGCCAGCGGATGGAAATGAAGCGTCAGGGGCATTTTTTGCTCGCCTGTTTCCTGGTTTATCGGTGGCCGGCGCCGGGCACGCTCGTCATAGGTTAAACACTGCGGCAACCATTGTCCGCCAAGACCTGCTTTTGCCGCTTCAAGCGGCGTGGGCGACGATGCCGGCAACAATCATATCCCAGTCGTTTGGATGCAGCTCGTGGCCGCCGCCTTCGATCCGGATGATTTTCGCGCCGGTGACCGCCTTCCCCAGCGCCTCGCCATGTTCGACCGGAAAGACCGGATCGGCCGTGCCGTGGATGACCAGCAGCGGCGACGCGATCTCGTGCAGGCGGCCCTTCCAGGCGTCGCCGCCCCTGAGCATGAAATGGTTGGTGGCGCACAGGAAGCCGCCGGAGCGGTCGTAGTCTTGCTCGACGAAGGCACGCATCCGGGCTTCGTCGAATGGGTGCGCGATGCTGGCGATCGCCCGCGCGTCCCTGACGATGAAATCGATCACCTGGCCACGGTCCGACCACTCGACTTTGGCGCCCTCGGCCGAATGCTCGATATAGGCATCGCTCGTCTGCGGCAGGTGCGAAGTGTCGGTTCCCACGGGCGTGCTGCTGATGACGGTCAGCGATGCGACACGGGACGGGTGTTCCAACGCCACAAGCTGCGCGATCATGCCGCCCATCGACATGCCGACGACATTCGCCTTGCCGATACCGTGGTCGTCGAGAACGCGCATTGCATCGTCGGCCATATCATCGAACGTGTAGGGCGGCTCTCCCGGCTTGTATTTGGTCGAACGGCCGGTATCGCGATTGTCGTAGCGGATCACGAACAGGCCGGCACCGGCCAGTTTCCGGCAAAACGCCTCCGGCCACCACAGCATCGAGGCCATCGCTCCCATGATCAGCAACAGCGGCGGGTTCGCCGGATTGCCAAAGGTCTCGGATATGATCTTGGGGCGTTCGGTGGTCGTCATGGCGCAGTCTCCTCTCTGCAAAACTGATTGCATTTTGCAATCGGTTGCACGATAATAAAACCGATACGATAATGCAACCGGTTTTGGAGAAAAAATCTCATGAGTATAGATCGCCGGTCCGGGTGTCCGATCAACCTGTCGCTGGAAGTGTTCGGCGATCGCTGGAGCCTGATCATCCTTCGCGACATGATCTTCGGCGGCAGGCGTCATTTTCGCGAGCTGCTCAACGGATCGATGGAAGGCATCGCCTCCAACATCCTCGCCGACCGGCTGAAGCGGCTGATGGAACTGGGCATGCTGACCAAAGCCGACGACCCCTCGCACAAGCAGAAGGCGATCTACAGCCTGACCGAAATGGCGATCACGCTGGTGCCGATCCTGGCCCATCTCGGCGCCTGGGGCCGCGTCTGGCTGCCGGTCAGCGAAGAACTCTCGATCCGCGCCGAACTTCTGGAAAAGGGCGGACAGCCGATGTGGGACAAATTCATGGACGAGTTGCGCCATGAACATCTCGGCAAGCCGCTCGATACCGCGTCGGGTCCTTCTGTCCGCGCCACCTTGCAGGCCGCCTATGAAGCCCTGGTTGCCAGCAAGGCTCTCGCCGCCGACTCTGCCGCTTGACCAACTTATTTTCCCGTTTGGGGGCCGGCTCTGCTAGAAGAAGCGGAAAATCACAATTCACGGGATTGGATAAGGTCTTGGTTGAGAACTCTCGGGATGCTGCCCGCGCACGCGCCGACCTGCGCTTCAAGAAGCAGGAAGAGGCGGCAACCGTCCGCCAGAAGGCCTTGGCCGAATACGTCGCCGAGAGCGACGCCCGCCAGGCCAAGACCAACAAGCTGCGGGCGCTGCGTCTCGCCAAGGAAGCCGAAGACCTCGCCAACGCGCCAGCGGAACCTGCCAAGAAGCCGGCCCGCGCCAAGAAAAAATGACCTGAAGCCGCACAGGCACCAACTCCTATCCGGAGGCTGTGACGGTCGCTTCCTTCCCACCTCTTCACGCGAAGCAATTTCAACCGAAACCGGGATGTTATCTCGCCCGTCGACGGTCGATGATCGACGCCTTTCAGACAGGAGACCGCCATGACCGCACTGCCGCTCGAAAAAGCCAGGCAAATCATCGATGCCGCCTTTGCCAAGGGCTCCGATCTCAAGCTTAAGCCGCTTGGCGTCTCGGTGCTCGACGCCGGCGGGCATCTGGTCGCCTTCCAGCGCCAGGACGGCGCCTCGTTCCTGCGCCCGCAAATGTCGGCCGGCAAGGCCTATGGTGCGCTCGCCATCGGCATGGGCTCGCGCAAAGTCGAGGCTTTCGCCAAGGAGCGCCCGCACCTCGTCGCCGGCATCTCGGACGTCTCTGGCGGACGCGTGCTGCCGGTCGTCGGCGGCGTGCTGATCCGCGACAAGGCCGGAGCCATCCTCGGCGCCGTCGGCATTTCAGGTGACACGTCGGACAATGACGAAGCTGCGGCCATCGCCGGCATCGAGGCCGCCGGCTTCACCGCCGATCCGGGCTGAGCGTCGGAGAACTTCGTCATCCACGGGCGGAGCAGGAGCGAAGCTCCATCGCGGAGACCCGAGGAT